>BDSV01000097.1 GCA_002898075.1 bacterium BMS3Abin03 | reverse complement strand
TGATTGATTGAATATATATAGGGAACGTAAGAAATATTTTCGTTTGACATTTCACGTTTCACATTTAACGTTTAGAAAATGACAATGAATATCTACTAATGACCCGTGTGCAATGACCGTTTCGATTAGTAATTCAAAATTGATAATTGTTCGAATTGTTCAGCAGGATTTTTATACTTATTTCCGGGGCTCTTAGCTCAGTTGGTTAGAGTGTCTGCTTGACGTGCAGAAGGTCATAGGTTCGAATCCTATAGAGCCCACACTATCGGAGAACTTCTCAGATTTTTTTTATATCGCGATTATATTTTTTATTATGAATAAAATTAAAATAACATTTCCGGACGGAAACAGTAAAGAATTTGATAATGGAATTACCGCTTTACAAATCGCCGAGTCGATATCGCCGCGTCTTGCCAAAGAAGCGTTGGCTGCAAAAATAAACGGCAGTCCGGTCGATCTTAACAAGCCGATTGAAAAGGATACTTCTATTAAATTTCTTACTTTTAATGATGACGAAGGCAAAGAGGTTTACTGGCATTCCACTTCGCATTTAATGGCTCATGCAATACAGGAAATTTATCCTGAAGCTAAGTTTGGAGTTGGTCCTGCTATTGATGCCGGCTTTTATTACGACATAGATATAAATTCTACTCTTCACGAAGATGATTTAAAAAAGATTGAAGATAAAATGATCGAGCTTTCGAAGAAGAGCGATCCTTTTGAGCGGGTTGAGTTATCGAAGGAAGATGCAATAGATTTTTTCAAAAAGAAAGGCGATGAATATAAGCTCGAGCTTCTTTCTGAATTGGATGAAGATAATGAAATCATAAGTATTTATAACGAGGGTAACTTTACTGACCTTTGCCGCGGACCGCATGTGCCCTCAACTGCAAAAATAAAATATATTAAACTGCTGAATATTTCCGGTTCTTACTGGCGTGGGGATGAACATAACAAGCAATTGCAGAGGATTTACGGTATTTCATTTCCAAAGAAAAAAATGCTCGATGACTATCTCCAGTTGCTTGAAGAGGCAAAGAAAAGAGATCATCGTAAGTTAGGTAAGCAGTTAGACCTGTTCAGCACCCACGAAGAAGCAGGTGCAGGTTTGATCTACTGGCATCCGAAAGGTGCACGGATAAGATTGGAGATTGAAGATTACTGGCGCAAAGCTCACCTCGATAACGGCTATGAAATCCTGTATTCACCCCACATGGGAAAAAGCTGGTTATGGGAAACAAGCGGGCATCTTGATTTTTATAAAGAAAGTATGTTTGCAGAAATGAAAGTCGATGATCAGGATTATTTTATCAGACCGATGAACTGCCCGTTTCACATACTGATTTATAAATCCAGACTTCGTTCCTACAGGGATCTTCCTTTGCGATGGGCTGAGTTAGGAACTGTTTACAGGTACGAAAAGAGCGGTGTGCTTCACGGTTTACTTCGTGTTCGCGGTTTTACGCAGGATGATGCGCATATCTTCTGCACACACGAGCAGGTGGAAGATGAAATAATTAAAGTTATCCGGTTTGCGATAATGATGTGGAAAGCATTCGGGTTTGAAGATTTGAAGTTTTATCTCTCTACAAAACCGGAAAAAGCCGTTGGCGATGAATCTTTATGGCATAAAGCAGAAGAGTCTCTGAAAAAAGCATTGGAACATGAAAATCTGGATTATGAATTAGATGAAGGCGGCGGAGCATTTTACGGACCGAAAATTGACATAAAAGTAAGAGACGCACTTAAACGTGAATGGCAGATGAGCACAATCCAGTTTGATTTTAATCTGCCCGAACGATTTGATATGAATTACATCGGCGAAGACGGACACGAACATCGACCATTTATGGTGCACAGGGCTTTACTCGGATCGATCGAAAGATTTTTCGGTGTGCTTATTGAACATTTCGGCGGTGCTTTTCCTGTTTGGTTAGCTCCGGTTCAGGTTGCGGTTATCCCGGTTTCACAGCACTTTTTCGATTACGCACGGAAAGTTACGGATGTATTAAAAAAGCATGAGATCAGGGTAGAATTAGATGAGAGAAATGAGAAGATAGGGTACAAAATAAGAGATTGGGAAACACAAAAAGTTCCTTACATGCTTATTCTTGGTGAGAAGGAGCAATCAGCCGGAAACATTTCGGTTCGGAAGCATAAAGAAGGCGACCAGGGTGCTTTGGGATTAAATGAATTTATTGATAATATTGCAATTCAAATTAAAAATAAAGATTATACAACAACTTAACGAGGTATAAAATATCGCAAAGAACAAAAAGATTAGAGTAAATGAAGAAATAACAGCAACGCAAGTTAGATTAATAGGTCACGATGGCAAGCAATTAGGTGTTTTTACCAGGCAGGATGCAATAAGATTAGCCGGGGAAAAAGATTTGGATTTAGTGGAGATAGCTCCTCAAGCCAAACCGCCCGTTTGTAAGATTATCGATTTCGGTAAATTCAAATACGAACAGCAAAAGAGAGAAAAAATACAGCGGAAAAATCAAATCGTTTCCGTGTTAAAAGAAATAAGGTTTCATCCCAATACCGATGTACATGATTTTGAATTTAAAACAAAGCATGCAATAAATTTTCTCGAGGAAGGCAACAAGGTAAAAGCCACCGTAATGTTCAAAGGAAGGGAGATGGCTTATACAGGTCAGGGAAAGGATTTATTAAACAGGTTTATTGAAAGAACCGAGGAAATAGCAAAAGTTGAAACTCCCATTAAGCTTGAAGGGAGAAATATGAGTGTTATTCTTGTGCCGATTTCAAAAAAAGGAAAAAAACAAAAGAAATAATAAGGAATAAGTTATGCCTAAGATGAAAAGCAACAGAGGTGCTGCAAAAACATTTAAGAAAACAGCATCGGGCAAATTTAAAAGAAAAAAAGCTTACAGAAGCCATATACTAACTTCGAAAAGCACAAAGACAAAAAGAAATTTGCGTCGTCCAACTTTAGTCGCAAAGTCTGAACAGAAACGTGTAACTTCAATGGTTCAATAACGAGAGAGGTGAAAAAGAAATGCCAAGGTCAACAAATAAAGCAGCATCTAAAAGAAGAAGAAAAAAAATATTAAAGCAGGCAAAGGGATACTGGGGAGCAAGAGGAAACGTTTATACCGTAGCTAAAAACGCCGTGGAAAAAGGTCTCGTGCATGCCTATCGCGACCGGAAACTAAAAAAGAGAACATTCAGACAACTCTGGATCGTTAGAATTAATGCTGCCGCCAGAGAAAACGGAACAACTTATTCGAGATTAATTCACGCTTTAAATGATAAAGGTGTTGTGATTAATAGAAAAGTACTGGCGAGTCTTGCAGTAGAAAATCCAGATGCATTCTCTGAATTAGTTAAGTTTACTGCTAACTAATTTTTCGCCCTCTAAGGATTTACATGTTGTGATCCGAAGAGGGTATTATTTTAAATTTTCCGGTTTATGTTATGCTTAGTTCAAAAATAGAGGAAACAAGTAAAGAATTCTCTAAAGATATTCTTTCCGTTAAAAATGCCGAGGAGCTTGAAAAGCTCAGGATTAAATACCTGAGCCGTAATGGAATTTTACCCGCTCTATTCGATGAATTCAAATCTGTACCTAAAGAAGAAAAACCGGCTGCCGGTAAAGCATTAAATCTTCTTAGAAATGAAATCACTCAAAAGTATAACGAACTAAAAGATAAGCTATCTGCCGAAAGCAAAAGGAGCAGTTCTAAAGTCGATTTAACATTACCGGGCAAAAAATACCCGGTGGGAAGCAAACATATTTTAACCCAGACCCTAGATGAAATAAAATCTATCTTTAAAGGAATGGGATTTTCCGTTTTTGAAGGACCGGAGCTTGAATCGGACTATTACAATTTTGAAGCGTTAAACTTTCCGCCAGATCATCCTGCACGAGATATGCAGGATACTTATTTTGTAAGTGATGATTTCCTTTTAAGAACTCATACTTCACCGGTTCAAATAAGAATAATGGAAAAGATGAAGCCGCCGGTAAGAGCAATTATGCCCGGCAGAGTTTATCGTAACGAAGCTATTAGCGCAAGAAGCTACTGTATGTTTCACCAGGTGGAAGGATTGTACGTTGATACCGATGTTACATTTGCCGAGCTGAAGGGTACTCTTGTTTCATTTGCTCACCAGTTTTACGGCAAAGAGCTTAAATACAGGTTCCGTCCGAGTTTCTTTCCATTTACCGAGCCAAGTGCAGAAATGGACATCACCTGTTTTATATGTGAGGGAAAGGGCTGCAAGATTTGTAAAGATTCCGGCTGGCTCGAAATACTCGGCTGCGGTATGGTAGATCCTAACGTGTTTGACAGTGTGAATTACGACAGTGAAAAGTTTACCGGTTACGCCTTCGGTATGGGTATAGAAAGAATTGCAATGCTGAAGTACGGTATAACCGATATAAGAATTTTCTTCGATAACGATTTCAGATTTCTAAAACAATTTTAATCCGGAGTAGAAATAATTGAAAGTCTCATTAAACTGGTTAAAAGATTACGTTAATTTAGATGGAATTTCCACGGCGGAGATTGTATCGAGATTAACTATGTCCGGTTTGGAAGTTGAAGATGTAATTGATCAGAATGAGATCTATAAGGATTTTATCGTTGGTTATGTAGAAGAAAAAAATAAACACCCGAATGCCGACAGACTATCGGTTTGCAAAGTGAGTAATGGTAAAGAATCATTCCAGGTTATTTGCGGTGCGCCCAATGTTGATGCGGGACAGAAAGTAGTTTTCGCTCCTATAGGTGCAGTAATTCCCGCCGGAAGTTTTCAAATTAAAAAAGCAAAAATACGCGGTATCGAATCTTACGGAATGATCTGTGCAGAAGACGAACTCAAACTTAGTGATGACCATACCGGGATTATTGTTCTTGATGACAAACTTGAAGCAGGCACCCCGATCACCGATGCTTTGGGTTTGAACGATGTTATAATAGATATTGCCATCACTCCGAACAGACCGGATGCACTATCGCATCTTGGAGTTGCAAGGGATCTTGCTGCTTTGTTCGATAAAGAATTTAAGAAACCTGAAATATCAATAGATGAATCAGGTGAAGATGTAAAAAAAATTGCGAGTATTGAAATTGATGATACAGTAAATTGCCCGCGTTATTCTTCGAGAGTTGTTACCGGTGTGTCGGTTAAAGAATCGCCCGAATGGCTGAAACAGAGGTTGGTGAATATCGGGTTGAGACCGATAAATAATGTTGTAGATATTACAAACTTTGTAATGTATGAGTGCGGACAGCCAATTCATGCATTTGATCTTGATAGACTGAGCGGAAAGAAAATTATTGTTAAAAGCACAAACGGTAATACCAATTTTGTAACTCTCGATTCGAAGGAAAGGGAATTGCTGCCGGGAACTTTAATGATATGTGATGCTGAAAAAGATGTTGCTATTGCCGGTGTTATGGGAGGCGAGAATTCTGAAATTTACGATGATACGAAGAATATTCTTATCGAAAGTGCTTATTTCAATCCGTCGTCTATTAGAAAAACCGCCAAGTATTTGCAGCTTAGCACCGATGCTTCATATAGATTCGAACGCGGAACCGATCCGGATAATACTATGTTTGCAGCAAACCGGGTTGCACAATTGATTGCTGAAATTGCCGGTGGTAAAGTTGCAAAGGGTTCAATAGATGTTTACCCGAATAGAATAGATGAAATAAAACTGACTCTGCGAATATCCAGGGTTAATAAGCTGCTTGGCTATGATGTTTCAAAGCCGGATGCGGTAAATATTTTACAAAAGTTAGGAATGGCGGTAGATGAATCGTCTGACGATAATTTGTTGGTTACCGTTCCGACATTCAGACCCGATATCGAAAGAGAAGTTGACCTGATCGAAGAGATTGCAAGAATTTCAGGTTACGATAATATTCCCTCAATTCCGAAGATAAGCATAACGCTCGAAACAAAAATAGATGAAACATCATTTACCGATAAAGTGCGTGAAACTGCTAATGCGCTCGGATTGTTTGAAATGATAAACAATCCGTTGCAGTCTGAAGAACTTGCTATGCTGACCGGCAGCGCTATAAAATTAGCTAATCCGCAGAGTATGGATATGGCGTTTCTTCGCACCTCGCTTTTAACAGGGGCGCTTAATGCTGTTGCGAGAAATCTGAATAAAGGTGAAAAGAATTTGGCATTATTTGAGATCGGGAATGTTTTTTATTTTAACGAAGGGAAAAGTAAAATATCCGGGTTCGACGATTATAGTGAAAAGCAGCACTTAGTCATACTTTTAACCGGTAAAAAAATCGATCGTGAGTGGTATGCCCCGGTTGAGCATTACGACTTTTACGATTTGAAAGGAATAATAAAATCATTCCTATCGAAATTTTCGCTTGACAATTTTTTAAATGATTCATATTATGTTAAGTCGAATACTATTTACGAGTATTATTCAAGAAAAATCTTCAATGATGCCGTAATAGGTGAGGGGGGGAAAGTAAATAAAGATGTTCTTAATAAATTTGATATCGAGCAGGATGTGTTCTGTTTCGAATTTGATGTGGATTCGTTAAAGAATATTCCTGAACCGGAAAGGATGTTTGCCGAAACGCTTAAATTTCCGAAGATTGTTAGAGATTTTGCTTTTATCTTTGATAACAGCATTGCGAATGAATCGGTTGAAAGTTATATTAAGATGAAAAGTTCAAAATTGTTGAAAAGCGTTAGACTTTTTGATTTGTTTGAAAGTAAAGAACTTGGAACTGATAAAAAAAGTATGGCGTATCAACTGGAATATTTTGACGAGAATAGAACTTTAACGGAAGATGAAGTCGAAAAAGATTTCAAAAATTTAATTAAATTGGTCTCAAAAGAATTTAATGCTCAGTTAAGGGGTAATTAATTCGATGGAAATGACTAAATACGAAACATTGATAAATGATCTAAACACGCTCGAATCCAGGATTACGATTCTTAAAAGCCAGTATGATGATACTGTAGAACGTAACAAGGAATTAGAGGTGGCTCTTGAAAAGGCAAAGCAGGATAACACCGCGCTTTATCAAAAATTAGCTTCGTTGGATGAGGAGCTAAATGAATTAAAGAGCAAGACCGAGGGGATGAATTTCGGGTCTCTGAATTTAGAGGAACGTGAAAGTCTGAAAGGCAGATTGCAAAAGTTGATTTCCAGAATTGATTATCACTTGAGTTCTTAAATAAAGTTGTTTGTTTGATGGTAGGACTTAAATGACGGACAAGAAGAAGCTTAAAATAAAAATCTTTGATAAAGAATATTCTTTATTAGTTGAAAATGAAGAAATAGCAAAAGAGCTTGCTATTTATGTGAATAAAGTGATGGAAGAAACCAAAGATGAACTTCCGGATCAGCCGGCTCAAACAATAGCCATTATTGCCTGTTTGAATATAGCTTACGATTTGTTTATAGAGAAGAATAGAAATCGTGAATTTTTAATTCAGGCAACGAATAAGATTAAAAAACTAAAAGTGCTTCTTAACGTCTCCGAATTTTCCGACCCATCATAAATAGCGTTTGCCGCACTGCCGTTCCCATGAATGGAAAACTAACATTTCTATATTGGGAGTATGACTTCGGCGTGTATTACAGGCCTCATCTTTATATATGTTATAAAGACTGTGTAATGCAGCAGTGGAAGTAAAAAGCGTTCGAGAATATTCCCACTGTGAATAAATAGGGTTTTTCCTATTTATCGCGGCGGCAGTTGCGGCTTAATTTTGTAAACGAATACTGTGTGGAGGAAAAATGGATCCGATTATGCAAATTGTGATACTCTGCGTTGCTGTTATTGTATTTTTCTTTCTGGGTTGGTTCCTTAATTCCAGATTTGGTAAAAATAGTTTAACCTCGGCTGAAGAGAAAGCAAAACATTTAATTGCAGATGCAGAGAAAGAAGCAAAAAATATTAAAAGGGAGAAACTTCTTGAAGTAAAAGATGAGTGGTATAAGAAGAAAGTAGAATTCGATAACGAAGTTAACCAGAAAAGGCAGAAATTTGTTAATCTCGAAAAACAAATCTCTATCCGTGAAGAGAATACAGAGAAGAAACTAGATATTGTTCTTAAAAAGGAAAGAGAAAATAAAAGATTGGAAAAAGAACTGCTCGTTCTGAAATCTAACCTGGAAAATAAAGTTCGGGAAATTGAACAAATTGAAAAAGAGCAGAATGTAAGACTGGAAAAAATATCCGGTTTGACTTTGGAAGAAGCGAAAAATATGCTCATTGAAAATATGGTTAACCAGGCTCACCGCGATTCTTCTCAAATAATAAAAGAGATTGTAGATAAAGCAAAAGCCGATGCTAAAAAAGAAGCGCAGAAGATCATCGTTCAGTCCATTCAGCGAACCGCAGCCGATCACTCGATCGAAACAACCGTATCCGTAGTGCAGATTCAAAATGACGAAATGAAAGGCAGGATCATCGGTAAAGAAGGCAGGAATATCCGTGCTTTCGAATCCTGTACCGGCGTCGATGTTATTGTGGATGATACTCCCGAAGCGGTTATTCTTTCTTCATTCGATCAGTTCAGAAGGGAAGTAGCAAGGGTTGCTTTGGAAAGATTAATTGCCGACGGCAGAATCCATCCGGCAAGAATTGAGGAAGTAGTGGATAAAGTTCAGCAGGAACTCGAAGAAGATATGATAAGAGAAGGTGAGAATACACTTATGCAGCTCGGTCTTCATAATATGCACGCCGAACTCGTTAAACATTTGGGCAAAATGAAGTACCGCTCGAGCTTTGGTCAGAATCTTCTTCAGCATAGTATTGAAGTTGCTTATCTTACCGGAATTATGGCGGCAGAATTAGGAATTGAGATAAATCTTGCTAAACGAGCCGGTCTGCTGCACGACATTGGTAAAACAATGGATAAAAGCGTCGAAGGTCCGCATGCTTTACTCGGATACGAGCTTACAAAACGCTATAAAGAAAACACGATTGTTGTAAACGCAGTCGGTTCTCACCACGACGATATCGAAATGGAACATCCGATTGCAGCGCTTGTTCAAGCCGCTGATGCAATTAGCGGTGCAAGACCCGGTGCACGTCGTGAGCCGCTCGAGAGCTACGTTAAACGGCTTGAGAATCTCGAAATACTTGCAAAGTCTTTTGAAGGTGTTGCCAAAACGTATGCAATCCAGGCGGGCAGGGAAGTAAGAGTTGTTGTTGAACACGAAAAGATTGACGATCTTGTAGCAGACAGACTCGCAAGAGATATTGCCGCTAAAATAGAAAATGAAATGGAATATCCCGGGCAGATAAAAGTAACTGTCATCAGGGAAATTAGAAAAATTAGTTACGCTAAATAATTTTAAGGAGCTGACTCAAAAGTTAAAATTACTGTCTTATCATTCCCGCAGCTTGTCCCCGGTTTACCCCGGGAAGCGGGACCCTGATTCATCTTCGTATTTTCTGAATTCCTGTTTTTCCCAAAGGAATCTCTTCGGGAAACGGGAATAACAAAAAATATTACTTTTGATTCGATTCTCTATTTAATTCTTTTTACCGGATGAAACAAATAAAAGTTGCTGTTACCGGAAGTATCGGTTCCGGGAAAAGTATTTTTACAAATTACCTGAAAGAAAAGGGTTACCCAGTTTTGTATGCTGATGATATTTCTAATAGAATTTTAGCGGGTGAT
>BDSV01000096.1 GCA_002898075.1 bacterium BMS3Abin03 | reverse complement strand
TAACCATATCGATATTCCCGATACAATTCCTAAAGTTCTATGTGTATTAGCATTAGCCAGCCATTCTTTAGGTTTGCCAATAAAAGGTTCAATTTGAATAGTTCCTGTTATAAATGCTACGACGGCGAAAATACCCGCAAAAAGTAAAAGTATTTTAATAGTAGTTTCAAACTTGTTATTCTTATACCCAAATAATGCAAACAAGAATGCCGCAACTGCAAGTAAAATTGGAAAGTGTGTTATTTTGTTATGTACGTGTGCAAACATTGTATCAATAAAGTTTAACTTAAACCCGCCTTCGTTTAAAACTTCTTTTCCCTTGTGCTCTTCAGCTTCATTTAGTGCTATAATTGAATCGCTTACTGCAATTCCGTTTATGATAATTGTATTACCGTTAATTACTGTTACCGTATCCGGTTTTTCATATTTTTTTCCCGTAATCTTCATCTGCAAAAATTAATCCTGTAAAGATTATACCAAAGATATAAATGTTTAAAATAATAAATATTATTTATTTATAATTTCTTGTTTTGGTCATATAGAACTCGCATTATAATCATCCCTTTTACCTAACCTGGATAAACCTGTTATTTGTATTAAATGTTGAAATCAAATTTACTTTCGAACAAGAAATCCGGTGATGAACTGCTTAATCCCGTCGATGCTTTAATAGATAATATTGTATTCGACGAAATGAAATACTGCAATAGCACTGAAAGTTCTTTTGGTGCAGAGTAGTTAGCAACTATCTTTGAATACCCTTCATACATTAAAAAAATTGCATATTTATCTTTCTTAATTTTCTTACCTATGCTTAAGGCAACTGCAACAGGATTTTTTATTGTGTGAGCATCGGGATTTCTTAAGAACCAGTACCCGACTTTTGCTGAACCGATAATACCCAGGATTGTTTTTTGGATGTTAAACGATAAACCAAAATCGATTTTACCGGTGCTTATTTGTGTTGTTTTAGATGCGGTTGGAATTTTTATAAATGATTCAGCGAATATAGTTGGTAAGTTTCGTTTTTCACTAACCAATTTAAAATTTCCAATTAATAGCAAATCACCAAAGCCGGCAGCTAGGTTTGTAATAGTTTCGCCATCCACCACCGAACCTTTTATATGTCCCTGGTTTAATGTTGAATCGGGGTGATTCAAACCGCTGTCTCTCAATACCATCATACCCAGTTGGGTGTACATACCGCCGTTCTGAGCTACGATAGGAAGTATTACATCTATACTATATTTACCGGATGTATATTTTACTCCGCCGGCAAGGTAGAATAAATTATTATATGCGCCGTTTACATTATGGCTTCCTGCATATTCAAACGAAGCGTTTAGGTTCCACTTCTCCTGAGCGAGTACCGAAATATTGAAAAAGAGAATAGTAATTAGAAATACATATCCAACTTTTTTTGCACCCCAAATATTAGCGTTCGAGCTGTAGTTTATTTTATTTTTATTTTGCATTATGTTCATTAAGTATTTTTTGGGAATTTTCTAAATTTATTATCATTCTATCCAAACCATTAATTATAATTCCTGTATTACCAATTAATTTTTGAAGGTTCATTCTCGTATCGTTGTTTTGTATTAATTTATCGGTGGCTGCAATTATTTTTAAATGCTGTAATATTTTATCGACATCATCGGTAACATTTATAGTAAGCGATGCTAAAGCTATAAACTGATCGATTGCATGCATACTCTCCATTTCTTTCTTTATCACGAGATATTTGTTTGAATTTACCGTCAGTTGAAGTTTGTCGATCTTGATTTTTAATTTTCCAAGCTTTTGAATTTGGAGATCGAGCGTATCAATATAATGACCCGGATTTGTCGAAGCATTATTTGATTCCTGTGCAAAAACTGATACGGCAGGAGCTGCAATTAAAAAAGTTATCAACAGAATTAATATTATTCTCCAAGAATTAAAATTGATTAATGATTTGACCATTTGTATACCTTCCATTTTATAATTGATCATCCGTACAAATCGGGGAAGATTGATTTATCATCCGGATGCAGATCTGTAACTTCAAAATAATGATCACAGGCAATTCCTGTTGTTCCTACATCGTGGATAATTTTTCTTACCTGATCTACCCAGATATTACCGCACTTTAATTCAAGGCGGGATATTTGTGATTTCGGCTTGAAGTATTCTGTAACCATTATTTCATCTATCCCGATTTTTTGAAGTTCATGGACGAGCCAGTGAACTCTAATAGTATTTACGTAAGCAGTTACTTTTTTCATCTTTTATTCCTTTCTACCAATGAGTTCATTTCTTCTGCGTAATGCAGCGATTATAAACCCAATAGTGATTAAAAGCACGCCAAGCCAGACTAAATTAATATTCGGTTTAATACTTGCTTCAACTGTTAGCGTTTCAACTTGTTCTTCACCCGTTTCTTCTTTTGAATCTAATGTTCCGATAATTAAGTCTATAGAGCCGGTAGCATCAATTTTTGTAACAGCCAATTTGATATTTGCCGGTTTAACAATAGATTCAATAATTTTCTGTCCATCATTAGTAAATTTTATATGAGGGTTAGATGCATATACATCACCTTTGTATTCAACAGATAAATCAGCGCCCATTTCAAAATCTTTTCCTTCTAACATTGCAGACATATCTTCGTCAGAAATCGAGAATTTTGAAAATGTAATTTTGGAATTATTGAAATCAACCGATTCGCCCTTTTCCAAAACAACTTCCACTTTATTTGAATTATCCGAATTGCCTCCTTCCGAAAATCCTAACGGCGAGATGTAAAAGTCTTTGCTCAAACCTTCGAGTATATCCGGTTCGCGCATCACGTTATTGTTAAATTCAGAGCTGAACATAACCGGTGAAGCTATCTTAATTTTATCACCGTCATTTACTTCGACATTAAATGCAAATTTATTTCCGTCCTCGATTGGCTCATGCCCGATGAATTTCAATTGATAATCATTAAACTTTACATTTTGACCTATAGGCAGGTCGAGCTGCCGGGAAATAGTATAATTACCCGATAACAAAACGCCCAGAAGAAATACCCCAACACCTATATGGGCTAAATGACCTCCGGTATTTATATAGCTTACTTTTATTGTCTTTATTAACAGAACTACATTAACGGTTATCGTAAAGAGTACTGCAAATGTGAAAATTATATTAATAAGAGATTCGATCGGGCTAATTAAGACAACTGCAGTTGTTAATATTGCTGTAATACTCATGTAATAACTAATTTGCTTCAGAAAATCTTTCGGTACTGTCGATTTCCATTTAAGGAACAAGCTAAGCGAGATTAAAATAGTTATCAGGATGGCAATTGGTAAATTCAACTGGTTGTAAAATTTAACATCCACCGCGCTTCCGAAGATTGGCGCCGATGTTCCGACCGTAATAATAATTGCCGAACCGATTAGAAGAGCGGCACCGAAAATAAGTCCGCTTTCCCGGCTAAGCAAATATTCATTGCCGTTTGAGATTACTTTTAATTCTTTCCATCTGTATAAAACTCCGCCTATACCCAAAATTGTAAAAGTTAAGATAAATCCTAAAAGAAAGAGATACGTTAGCATACCGGGGTCAACAAAAGAATGAACGGAAGCTTCGGAAAGAATGCCGCTTCTTGTAAGGAATGTGCTGTAAATTACAAACACAAACGTTAAAATTGACAGGACGAGATTTGTTTTAATATACTTGCCCGTTCCTCCGGTTTTCTGGGTTCTTCGTTGAATAAGCATTGTGTGAATAGCAGCTACACCGATTATCCAGGGAACTAAACTGGAATTTTCAACGGGGTCCCAGCCCCAGAATCCGCCCCATCCCAAAACACCGTAAGCCCAATAGCCGCCCACCATTATAGCAAATCCAAGCACCATCATTGCGGCGGCTAACCATGGCAGCGATTCTTTTATCCATGATTTATATTCATTTCTTATTATTGCAGATATTGCAAATGAATAAGGAATTATTGTCATTGCAAACCCAACAAATAACAACGGCGGATGAATCTGCATCCAGAAATTTTGCAGCAGCGGATTTAATCCTTTCCCTTGAATTAAAAATTCATTCATCGAAATTCCAAGACCGGATAATGCTGCTTTAAGTTCGGGAACTATTTTTATAAATTCTCCGCCGGTATTTTTATTAACAGCAAGGAATCCTTTCAATTCCGGTAAATTATAATAGGCGGGGTTAAAATATTTTAGTTCGAGATAACTTGGATCCTGCCATATATATGCGAAGGGATTTTTTAATAATGGATTTATTAAAATCACTAAAAACAAAGCTGCAAGTGTGTAAACAAGCATAAATGCAGATTCTTTTTTCGTATCGTCCGACAGATATTTAATTAAGAATATACCAAGCAGCGCTGTAAATAATAACCATAACAGGAAGCTGCCTTCCTGACCGGCAAAGAATGTCGATAATAACAATCCAAAGGATAAATCTTTACTGCTGTATTCAAAAACATAGCTGTACTGAAACTGATGACTTAATATATAATAAAGTAATAATGCGCTTGCTGCTACAACTAAAGAAGTCATTATATAATATCCATTTCTCGCAAGCGATAATGTATTGGCGTAACCCTTATATGTATAGTAATACATTATTAATGTAAACACCCCTGTAAGTATCGTCATAACAATTAAAATATTTCCTAACATTATTATCTCCGCAAATATTGTTTAGTTGAAGAATAAAAGGAGTAGATGTTTAATTCAGCTTCAGAGCCAACAAACAAACTAAATGTTCTAATTTTAATAATCATCTTCCCATCAACTCGCTTTCTAATAAAAAGTTGTCTTTCGTGAGAGGATTTTTCAAATTAAATTCCTTTCCGAATAATCTTTGAAACTTTACTTTAACTATGTTAAAATTTAATTCGTCTCCCGCGTAGTAGTAAAGTCCGGCAAGCAGGAGATATCCCTCCGGGTTTTTAGGGAATTTTGAAATCTCGATTTTTGCATGTTCAATAGCGGTTTTATAATCATCCTTTAGCAAATAAATATTCGAAATTACAAGATGTGCCTGAGGATATTCATCATTTAACTTTGTTAGCTTATTACCGTAAATTAAAGCAGTATCCAAATCGCCTTTTTTCATTTTTAACAGCATAAGATAGAAGTAGGCATCCGGATTAAACCTGTTCAGAGCCAGCACATCCCGAAAATTCTTCTCCGCTTCTCCGTAAATTTTCTTTTGCAGATAGAAGACACCGAGCGACAAATAAACGTTTTCATCTTTAGGGTTAAGTTCTTTTGCTTTATTCAACTCTACTATCGACTTATGAAACTCTCCTATGCTGCCGTAAAATACTCCGAGGTTCATACGTGCCAGTTCATCGTTCGGATAGTGATTTACTTCCTTTCTGAAATACATTTCAGCTTTAGCCACATCGCCTTCTTGTTGATAGATAATACCAAGATTTGTAAGAGCTTCCGAGTTTGTTGAATCTATCTCTGTTAATTCCAAAAAAATCCGTTTGGCTTCTTTGTAATCACCTTTAATCATCCCGATTTTTCCCAGCAACGAAAGGACTCTTGCAGAATTCCCGTTCATTTTCCCGGCTTTCCTTAAATATAACTCTGCTGCATTGTAATTGCCTTTTAAAAAGAACATACTTCCCATACCCGCAATCGCATCATAATTATCCGGCTTTATGCTTAAAGATTTGATGTAAAACTTTTCTGCTTCTTCGTACAGTCCCAGGTTCGTATAAGCTTTAGCCAATAGATTTGCCGCTTCAAAATATTCTTTATTCTCGTTTAATATTTTATCCAGGATAACGATTGCATCGTTATAGTTCCTTTGGAGAAGTAATTGTTTTGCCGTTTCAAACTCTGAAGACAAAGTCTGGGAAAACATAGTATTAAAACCAAGCCAGGTAAAGATGATTATGTAATATATTATTAACTTTTTCACTGTTAAAATTCTTTTTGTTCCTGTTCAATTACTGTTTAAAACAGAATTTTTGTTTGCAGCTGCTGCAGTCCAATTATCTTTTTGATTGATTATTCTATCATTTAATCTGCCGTCTTTAAAAAGAAGTGTATAATCGGTTAAGTATTTAAACTCTTCATTATGAGTAACAATAATTATAGTTTTACCTTCGTTGTTTAATTGTGTGAACAATTCGAGAATTTCGTAACCGGTATTTGTATCCAGGTTTCCGGTAGGTTCATCAGCAAGGATAATTAATGGTTCATTTACTATTGCACGTGCAATTGCCACTCTTTGCTGCTCTCCGCCGCTTAATTGTTCGACGAGACGGTTCGCTTTTTTATCTAACCCGACTTTTTCAAGTATTGTATCGGCTTTATCTTTTTTTACGGGTTGTGTGTCGTTCTTTATTATCAGCGGCAGCATAACATTTTCAAGCACCGTTAAATACGGTATAAGTTGAAATGATTGAAACACAAAACCGATATACTCTCTTCTGAAAGCAGCTATTTGATTCGAAGTAAGTTCGGAAATGTTTATCGAATCCACAATAACATTACCTGCTGTGGGTCTTGTCAGTCCGCCGAGTATAGTTAACAGCGTGCTTTTACCAGAACCGGATGGACCCATTACCGTAACAAAATCGCCTTGTTCTATTACGAACGATACACCATTTACGGCATTTACTACTTCGCCGCCGCTTTGGTAGTTTTTTATAAGATTTTGTGTTTCTATTAAACTCATTTTAATACCATATTATAAAGTTCTAAATGCTACTGTAGGATCTAATTTAGTTGCTTTGTAAGCAGGGTAAAATGCCGCCATAATTCCAACAACAATTGATAACATGGATGCTATCAGAAATATTTCAGGGTCGAACTTAAACCCGATTACAGCATTGGAATCGAGCAAAGGCATAATAATGTTTGCAGCAGCTATACCTATTAAATAACCAAGTAATCCGGCTATTCCGCTTGCAATCAACACTTCAAAAAATACTATTTTAAAAATATCCCTGTTTCTGAAACCAATAGCTTTAAATACGCCAATCTCTCTTATCCTCTCATTCAATGAAGAGTTAACGTTTGTGAATACAATCAGCAAACTGATAATAAGTATCACTATTGAGATACCGAACGAAAAATCTTCGAACTTGGCAACCGCTGCCATTTTTGAATCAATCGACTGCCTTATTGCGCTAACTTTTGCGTTAGGCAGCTTTTGTGAAATCTGTCTTACTATTTCTTCAACCGGGCAATCGTAACACAAAGCCGAAAGCTCAATCAAGCTCAGGTTTTCACCTTTATCGAATAACTGCTGAGCAATATGGAGGTCTATGAAAACCATTGCATCATCCTGTGACCCTGTCGGTTGGATTACACCAACGACGGAAAAGTTTGTACCTTTTATGAGAATTTTATCATTCAAATTCAGCTTCAGTTTTGTCGATGCTTCAGAACCGAGTAGAACTCCGGAAGCTTTTTCAGGAATTCTGCCATCTATTTTCCACCATTTTTTCAGCGCATATTCCTTATCAAACTTAATTCCGGCTATGAGTGTTTGTAGGGAATCTATCTTGTCAACAACTAAAAGCTTTGGCGAAATAACACTTATGTTTTTAAAGTTCTTGATCTCCTTAATTTTATCAACGTCACTTTCAAATAAATTACTCCGGTCGTATGATAATTCACCGATAGATAAACTGCCGTAATTTAGTGCAAGCTCATTTGATTTTGGTGTGATAATAATATTCGCACCGTATTCATCCAGATCTTTCGAAACACTTTCGCTCATGTTTTTTGAGATTACCGTAAGTGTTACAACCGATGAAACAGCTAACACCAATCCGAAAATAAGGAAGAAAGTTTTTGTTCTTCTTCTCTTCAAGCTTTGAACTGAAATTGAATAAATGTTCATGGTTTCCTTCCGCTTAAACTCTTCTTTTCCAGTTGAGGACTGCCGATTCATCAATTTGAATCTTGTTTCCGTTAACACTGCTTGGTATTGGGTCGGGAGGATACTTGCCGCAAGATCCGCTTATAGCATCGAGATCATTAAGATCCCAGGTTGAACCGCATGAATTACAAATCAGTTTATTCCCGGAAATATGGAAAGTAGTTGAATTGCACGGTTCGCACATACTTATTGATGTTATCAGCTTTCCTTCTTCACTTATATATGCCAGCAGCGGTATCTCGGAAGTTGTACCTTTATAAACAAATCTCACAAACTTTTTATCCAGTACTTCGTCGAGCGGCAATATTATCTTACCGTTCTCAACCTGTGCTTCCACCGGCTGCATATCGTAGCGGGATGAAGGATATTCGATACCGGATAATACTTCCGGCTGTTCGCTAATTACCATTTCTTCTTTTGTCATTGTGGTAGCAAAATAGTAAAACAAGCTTCCGGCAAGAACAGCTACATAGAATATTGTAATAAGAATTTTATAGTTGGGTTTCTTTGTCTGTCCGAGTACAATTTCTTTCTTAGAGCCATCACTGCCCGGTACTGTTTGTTTCGGTAAGCTGCTGCCGCAGCTACCGCAGAATTTACTGCCCGGTTCTATTTTGTTGCCGCAATTAGGACAGAAACGTACCATATCGTTATCCCTTCCATTTTTTTTATTAGATTTTTCTTCCGCCGTATTTAGTATTAACTTTTTCAATTATCTGGCTCGCTGTTAAATCATTTTCCGCAATCAATTGATCGATGTATCCTTTCACTTCTATAGCTCCTTTCGGATGAGTACAATTACATTCCGAAAGTTCTTTTATGTCGCATTGACCGCAAGGACATTCAAACTGGGTTATGATTGTATAGCGATCGGCTAACGTGGCGATATTTGATACATTACCGTTTGATACAAGATTATTTCCTTTTGTATTGCTTAATGTTTGGCTGGTTCCGCCGAACCAAACTTTACTTTTATCTATCTGTTTATACTGCGGGTAGTATTCGCTTTTTAACCAGCCGTATTTATTTGCAACAGCAACAACAATTTCATCAACACTAAGATTTTGACTTAACATAGTATTAATGAGCGCATGCTCTTCTTCCGCAGTCGGGCAGCCGCAGGTTTCAAGCGAAAGTTCTCCGCAAGTACCGCAGGAGCATACAAATTTAGAAGCTATCTCATTTAGCTTAGTATTTCCCCTGTTGACAGGAATATTAGTTTGCTGAAAACGGGACGAAACGTTTGTGTTTACTTTCGGTTCCTGCGGAATAAACTGAAATAGAAGGTAGCCGGCAATTATAATTACTACTGCCGATGTAACCTTGTGTTTCTTAATATCTTCAATCAAACTGAAGTTTTTTCCCTTTGCATATCTCTTTTGTCGATGCGGTTTATGCTGCTTTTTCCTATGTATATCTGCAGATTTATTTTCAATATTTTGATTTTGCCGGATGTTTAATTCGCTTCCGCAGCTAATACAAAATTTATTCTTCAATTGATTTTCCGTACCGCACTCAGGGCAGAATATCGATGTAAGATTTTGCTGTTTCTCTAATTTAGCTCCGCACTTAACACAAAATTTATTATCATCTTTATTATGAGCACCGCAATTGTTGCATTTCATAGCAGTCTCCGTTTTTCTCTTTTTAATATTGCACTAAATACCAAAGTTAATACCTCCCGATAACGAAAAATCGGAGGTAGAATTATTTAAACCGAAAGAGGTGATAAAATTATAACTTAAAGTCGGACTTACGATGTAACTGTATCCGAGGGCAAACTGTTTGGGTGAAGCAAAACCATTTACAATTGTTGAATATGAATCGTAGCCGGCAAACAAAGCATGATTCCCTTTGCCCAGGTAAGCCCCGATTCCTATGCTGAACGTAACCGGATTTACAACATCCGATCCCTCGGTCTTCCCAACGAACAAATATCCCAATTGTGTATAGAATAAAAATTTGTTGAAAGTTTTCCTTAATGAAACCGCTATGTTAAAATCGAACTTACCCGTTCCGATGTTCAAAGAAGATGTGGCAGTAGGAAATTTAATATAACTATCTAATGAAATTTCTGGCAGAACATTTTTCTGAAGAAATACTTTATAGCTTCCGTACAGATAAAGATCACCAATACCTGCATTAAGTGAAGACATCATTCCGTTTTCGTCATCCATCATAGAGCCGTGGGATGTTGAATCATTGTGCCACATGCCGCCCGAATCTTCACCATTGTGACTGTTCGGGATATAAATTCCGCCAACCTGTGTGAATGAACCGTTACCGGCAAAGACTACGGGGATGTTCAGGTTAAGATTAAATCTCTGTTCCTGGTATCTCAATCCTCCGTAAACATAAGTCGATGCATAGTGCGATCCATCGGAAAAATTACCGCCGACAACTTGCAAGGTTGCATTTCCTATAAATTTACCCTGAGCGATTCCGGCTTCACTGAAACTAATCAGGAATAAAACGATACCGCTCAAAATTAGAGTGATATTTATGCTTCGCCCGCTCATGCTAATCGTTATCGGGTGAAGCTTGTATTTGATTTTGTTGTTCCAACTGTTTTAACATTTCGTGGTAGTTTTTTATCATACCATTCATTTTTTCCATCATTTCACCCATCTGTTTCATAATTTTTTCATTGTTCATCATATCTTTATTTTCCATCATTTCGTTCATCTGGTTGAGCATGCCGTCCATATTCTTCGACATATCGTTCATGTTGTTCATAAATTGCATCATACTCTCGGAATGCTGCATTTGTCCCTTGTTCTGATTCATCTCCTGCATCATTTTATCCATCTGACCGCTCATTTCGTTCATATTATTCATCATCTGCTGCATATTCATTATATTGTTCTGCATCATTCCCTGCATATTCTGATGCATACCGCTCTGCATATTCTGAGCATCGATGGAAAAGTTAACAACAAAAACTATAATTACTACTAATGTTAGCTTTTCAATAACACTATTAACTTGTTTGCTAAACATCTCAATTCTCCTTTCAGTAATTTGTTTTACATTTATTAAATACTGATCGCTTGTAAAATAACCTTAAGGGTTGACTTAAAAGTGAGATTTATTTGTCATTCCTGTGAAAACCTTCCTGCCAGACAGACAGGCAGGCGGGGATCCAAAATATTCGGAAATAAATTAGATTCACATTCCTGCATGCTGTCTGACAAGGTTCGTGGGAATTACGCATCCATAATTCCTACTTTCAGGCCATCCCCGAGATAACAAAGAATTATTTTACTTCAAATCCATTCTTTATAAGATTAAATTTGGCTTTGCCAAGCGTAACCTCTTTGAGTTTCATTCCGCATCGCGGGCATTCAGCCGGTTCATCCGAAATTACATTCCAGTCCATCACATCCTGAAAGACTTTGCCGTCTCCATTTTTATCAATAGCTTCAAGATCGATAACACCCAAACGTACTATCGATTTATTAATCTTCATCGTTCCGGTTTTTGTCGAATCCATCATTTTATGATCCATATTTTTCTGACCGGACATATGCTCCTTCATCTCACCTTTCTTCTGATCATTTGAGTTATGCTCCTGGGCAAAAGATAAACCGGTTGCTATCAGTAAAGTGATTGCAAGTGTTAAAACGAGTTTAGAAGTTTTGTGTAACATTTTTCAGTTTCCTTTTTTTGTTATAAAGTTTTAATTAAAGACTATCAAAATCATTAACAGCGCCGGTTTTAATTCTAACGGCTTTGTCAATCGGTGAAACGAATACCCACCCGTCGCCGCTGTGCCCGGTTCTGCCGTTTTCGCTTATTATATTTACAAGATTATCAGAGTTCTCGTCGTTGCACACCATTTCAATCTTTACAACGCTGCTGTACTTTTGTACATACTGAATTGAGAAGCTGAAGGCATCTTTATCAGCCCATTCCGCTAGTGCATTTGCATCGAGGAGTGTCATTCCTTTAACACCCGCATCTTCTAATTTTTCAATAACCACGTTAGCTTTCTCTTTTCTTATATAAGCAATTATCTTTTTCATTATTTATGTCTCCGGATTATTTTCAGTTATTAAATTGAGTTTTTTTATTTCTCTCTTCTTTAAGAGATAAAACACTGCCGGGAAAATTGTCAACTCCATAATAAAGCTTGTAAAAATACCTCCTATCATAGGGGCAGCAATTCTTTTCATTACGTCACCGCCGGTTCCATGCCCGATAACAATTGGAAGCAAACCGAAGAACAGAACAGTAATTGTCATCATTTTCGGTCTGATTCTTTTAACAGCGCCTTCAAATATGGATTCCTTCAGAGCCGTTAACGATTTAAGCATTCCCTTCGATTTCCAGTTTTCGTAAGCGATGTCTAAGTAAAGCAACATTACCACACCGGTTTCCGCACTAATACCAAGCAGCGCTATTATTCCAACCCATACGGCAACACTGGTATTGTAATCGGCTAAATAGAGGTACCAGATAGAGCCGACCATCGAAAACGGAAGCGCAAGAAGAATTATTCCCGTTTTTATAAACGATTTTGTATTGAAATAAAGTAATAATATGACCAATAGTAATGTTACCGGTATAACCAGGGCTAATTTTTTGGATGCTCTTTCCATATACTCGTATTGTCCGCTCCATATAAGCGAATAACCGGGTGGTAATTTTACTTTTTCACTTATAATTTGCTGAGCATTTTCTACGTATGTTCCCACATCAATGTTTTCAATATCGATGTAAACCCAGGCATTCGGGCGGGCATTTTCGGATTTAATGGAGGGCGGACCCTTCGATACTACAATCTCGCCAAGCTCTTCCAGAGGGATATTGCCGCCGCCTGGAAGTGGTATTAATACTCTTCTCAGTGCTTCGAGATTTTCTCTGTAAGCTCTCTGGTATCTAAGATTAACGGGATACCTTTCCAATCCTTCAACAGTTTTGGTAATATTCATACCACCGACTGCGGACATAAAAACATCCTCTACGTCACCTATTGTAAGACCGTATCTTGCTATTGCAATCCGGTTAATTTTGAAATCTACATAATTACCGCCAACGGAACGCTCTGCAAACGCCGAACGTGTACCGGTAATAGTTCGTGCAACACTTTCAATTTGTTTCCCTATTCGTTGAAGAACCGCCAGATCGGGACCGCTTATTTTAATACCCACCGGTGTTTTAATTCCTGTAGAGAGCATGTCTATTCTTGTTTTAATAGGCATTGTCCATGCGTTGGTTAAGCCGGGTATTTGAATAGCAGTGTTCATTTCCTCAATCAGTTTTTCAGGGGTCATCCCTTCCCGCCATTCATCTTCCGGTTTTAGCTGAATAGTTGTCTCGATCATAGATAAAGGTGCAGGATCGGTTGGGGTATCAGCCCTGCCGATTTTACCGAATACCGATTTGACTTCGGGGAAAGTTTTAATAATTCTATCGGTTTGCTGCAGGATTTCCCGTGATTTGGTTATTGAAATTCCCGGAAGAGTAGTAGGCATATAAAGAAGATCGCCCTCGTACAAAGGAGGCATAAACTCCGAACCCAGTTTAGAGAAAGGGATATAAGTAATTACTACAGTGAGAATTGCAACTATTATAACCCACCATCTTCTCTTTATAACAAAATCAACTACAGGATGGTACAATTTCATGAGGAAATTTGTCAGTGGATTATCTTCTTCCTTTTTCATCTTTCCGCGAATAAAATAACCCATTAGTACGGGTACTATGGTAATAGATAAAATAGCGCCCGCTGCCATCGAGTAAGTTTTTGTAAAAGCGAGAGGTTTAAATAAACGTCCCTCTTGTTGTTCCAGTGAAAATACAGGCAGAAATGAAACGACTATAACTAATAGTGAGAAAAATATAGCCGGTCCAACTTCTTTAGAAGATTCCATTATAACAGCCCAATGAGGCTTCTGTCTCTCTTTCGGCTGCAACTGGTTATGCAATATGTGTGAATGTGAGTTCTCAACCATAATTATTGCAGCATCCACCATTGCTCCAATGGCGATAGCTATGCCGCCAAGCGACATTATATTTGCATTTATTCCCTGCAAGTGCATTACCAGCAATGCCGCAAGTACGGCTGTTGGCAGGGTGAAAATAGCTACAAGGGAACTTCGGAAATGAAGCAAGAATCCAATAATTACAAGCGCAACAATAATACCTTCCTCCAGGAGCTTATCGCCGAGATAATCGACAGCCCTGTTTATCAAAGCCGACCTGTCGTATGCAGTAATAATCTCTACATCGTCCGGTAAAGAAGATTTTAATTCCTCCAATCGTTTCTTAACACGTTCAATAACAGCCAACCCGTTTTCACCAAACCGCTGTATAATAATTCCGCCAACAACTTCACCTTCACCGTTCCAGTCGGCTAAACCGCGGCGCAGCTCCGGTCCTATATCTATATTTGCAACATCGCTGAGAAAAATAGGTGTTCCTGTGCTTTTATTAGTTCCAATATTTACATTCTTCAAGTCCTCTGTATTTTTAATATATCCTAATCCTCTCACCATAAATTCAGTTTCGCCCATCTCCATTAATCTGCCGCCGACATCGTTGTTACTTTTCTTAATAGCCATCTTTATTTTGCTAAGCGGTATGTCGTAAGAAGCAAGTTTTGTAGGATCGACACTAACCTGGTATTGTTTCACATAGCCGCCAATACTGGCAACTTCGGAAACACCCGGCACGGCAGTTAATTCATAACGTAAGAACCAATCCTGAATTGAACGTAATTCCTGTAAACTTCTTTTATCGGATTTTAATATATACTGGTAAACCCATCCCAAACCTGTAGCATCCGGACCTAATTGAGGAGCTACCCCTTCGGGCAACGAGCTTTGCATAGAGCTTAAGTATTCAAGCACCCTGCTGCGCGCCCAGTATATATCCGTCCCATCGTCGAATATGATGTACACCATCGAGAACCCGAAGAAAGAATAACCGCGGACATCATTTGCATAAGGTACCGAAAGCATTTTAGTTGTTAGGGGATAGGTAACCTGGTCTTCAACAATCTGAGGACCCTGACCCGGATATTCGGTATATATAATTACCTGTACATCGCTCAAATCTGGTATCGCATCGACAGCAGTGTTTTTTATTGCCCAGATACCACCGAAAATAAGAGCGACAGTGAGTATGATTACTAAAATTTTATTATTAAGTGACCACTCAATTATTTTGGAAATTAAGCCGTCTTGTTGTGTACCTTGAACCATTAATAAACTCCTTTAATCTCTGCTATTTCAGATTATTTAACTTTAAAACCGTTTTCTAATAAATTTTCTTTTGCTTTTTTAAGTGTGAACTCACGGAGTTCCATGTTGCATATAGGACATCTTCCCGGTTCATCCGAGATTACATTCCAATCCATAATATCCTGATATACTTTGCCGTCTTTATTCTTATCTATCGATTCTAAATCAATAGTACCTTTTCTGATGAGCGGACTTTGCTCTTTTTCTGTTTCCTTATTTTCTTTACCGGTCGATTCATTCATATCCATACCGGACATATCATCGGATCCTTCCGTGTTTGTAAACTGGGATAGAGCTGCTTTAAGACTACTTTCAGAGTCGATAAGGAATTGAGCTGAAGTAACAATTTTGCTTCCTTCGGTCAATCCATTCAATACCTGGTAGTAACCTTCGGCATAATTTCCAAGCTTAACATCAACGGGTCTGAACTTACCATT
The DNA here is from genome assembly GCA_002898075.1 of bacterium BMS3Abin03. Taxonomy (GTDB): domain Bacteria; phylum Bacteroidota; class Ignavibacteria; order Ignavibacteriales; family Ignavibacteriaceae; genus BMS3ABIN03. The sequence continues at coordinate 42,095 of BDSV01000096.1, read as the reverse complement.
ACCGAGTGCGAGAATAATAATATTTGTCTGCCCGCTTCTTATAATAGCATCTTCGGGTACCACGGGGTAATCACCCAGGTCTTTACCGTTTATTGTAATTGTGGCAAACATCGATGGTTTTAATTCGTTTTTATAATTAGGCATGTCAATCCTAACTTTTACAGTTCTTGTTTTTGGGTTCAGGGTAGGATAGATGAACGAAAGTTTCCCTTTAAAAGTTTTACCCGGCAAAAAATTAAATTTTATATCTGCCGAAGAGCCGACACTTATTTTTGCAAGCTCATATTCATAAATATCAGCCATCAACCATAAATTACTTAAATCAGCAATTTTTAGCAGGGGAGACCCCGGTTTAATCTTTTCACCTTCTATTACCTCTTTGCTGATTACAGTACCATTAAACGGTGCATAAAGCGTAACATATTTATTTATTTTTTTTGTCGTTCTCAGCCGTTCAATTTCCTTGTCGCTAACATCAAGCAGTTCTAATTTTCTAATACTGTTATTAATTAATCCTTCGCCGCTCATGGAAATATCTTTATCGGAACTGTTCATTACGGAAGCAGCATAAGATAGTGCAGTGATGTATTCCTGCTGGGCAGCAACAAGCTCGGGTGAATAAATATCAATCAGCTTTTCACCTTTCCGAACTTCTTGTCCTGTGTAGTTCACATATAATTTTTCAATCCAGCCGCCTACTTTTGTAGTGACAACAAATTCTTTCCTTTCATCAATTTCTAGTATTCCGTTTGTAATTACCTGTGAACGGAGCTTTCTTTTTTTAACTATCGCGGTTTTCACATTCATATTTTGCTGTGTCGTTCCACTTATTTTTACAATGCCGCTTTCTGCTCCTTCATCTTCATATACAGGAACCAGGTCCATTCCCATTCTGGATTTACCCGGTTTATCATACACCTCGCTTGGATTCATCGGTGCACGCCAGTATAAAACTTTTCTTTCACTAGAACCTCCGTTGTTCTCTGAAGTTGTGCTGCCCGAAGAATTTACATTGTTACCGCTTTTACTAAATACGAAAATGTAAAGCAAAGCCGCTACTAACGATAATGCAAGCACTCCGATAATTATGTTTTTGTTCTTCACTGTTTATTTCTCCGATTTTAATTATTGTAATCTTGTACCGACTAAAAATTCCAGATCGGCTATTCCCTTTAAGTAATCTGTTTTTAGCTTATATAAATTTGTTTCGATTTTAAATAGCTGATCCTGTGCATCAATTACGTTTATAAAGTCAATTTCATTTACCTGATAACTGGCTAACGTAGAATTTAAATTCTGCTGTGCCTGGGGAAGCAAGCCATCCTCAAAAAGTTTAATTCTCTCTACAAGCGATTCCAGGTTTGCTATTGCTGCCCCAAATTTTCCGTCGAGAAACTGCAGGGCAAGAAAGTATTGTTCGGAATGAAATTCCTGTTGCGAAATAGCTTCTTGTTCTTTAGCGGTATATTTGCCGCCGTAGTTAAGCGGCAGCGAAATTCCCAGGGCTACTGTAAACAAGTCTGTTCCGCCCATTGCCGATTTAACTAGATTCTGCCTGAAAGAATAGTTGACGCCTAAACTGAAATTCGGATAAAATTCTTTTTCGGCAACTACTTCTTTTAGTTTTGCTTTTTCTTTGGAAAGTAATATCCCTTTTAGAAAAGGACGATTGACTCTTGCTAATGAATCTAACCGCTGAGTTGTAAGATTAACCGTTTTAACCGTATCGATAAGTTCGGTAGATATATCAGCCCTAGTGTTATGCAGTAAGAAAGCATTGAGTTCAGCCAGAACAGAATACTCTTTGCTCCGGAGGTCTTCTATCTTATCAGTAATGTTCGTAATCTCCAATTGTATTTTTACTAAATTCTGCTGGCTTGCAGTCGATACCGAGTATTTAACACTAACAACATCAGAAATATCTTTTAATAATTTCTTGGTTTCTTTGGCGTAAAAAATTGCACGTCGTATGTAGTTAAGTTGATAATATTTTTTTGTAACCTGCATCCTGATTTCATTCTCAGCATCTTTTATTTCCTGCCCGACAATTAAAGTATCAATTGCACTTGCTTCGCCAATTGCCGATAATTTCCCCGGAAAGGGGATAGTTTGCCGAAGACCGATAGCAGTCTGGGTCATCGGATCTTGATTGAATGAGAATGAATTTGTAGGGAGATTACGTAACCCGAGTGTTAAAACCGGATCGGGTAAGTTCGAGTTTTGTTCTATCCTGTTATAAGCAGCATTTCTTTTGGCTTTGAGCATATTAATTTTCGGACTAACCTCGATACTTGTTCTAATTAGTGAATCGAGTATTGAATTTTGCTGCTGACCAATAATGTAACTTGTAGGAATGATAAAAATTAGGATGAATAGTCTAATATAGTTTCTACGCATATATTTCCCTTTAGTTTTTACTTATTTCTTTTTTGATAATTTTTAACAGCACTATTATTAAAATGGTTGTTAATGCAAGATAAAATATGATTGATAGTACTTCCATTGATTTTTGTTATCTCTCGCTTCTAAAAAATTTATACAGCAATTCCAATGACTATGCCAGGTTGAAATATACGATTAGGGGCTGTAATCAAGGTTTTTATGATGAGGCTCATTTAAAATATTTAAAAATATTTAAATGTTTTTAAGAATCTTAAAAATAGTGAGTCTCCTCCCGGGATGAAATTTTGCAGAATTCCCCTCAAAGGATGGAAAAGTTTGAATAATCGGTGCACGCAAGCGTTCCTATTTATTGTAAGTTACCCTGCCGAAGGGGATTTAAGGTTAGGTAAAATGTAAGAGATGAATGCCCACGCCATCCTGCTAAAGATTAACATCAAAAATCAAAAATTGTTGATGGGTGTTTATTATTCAGTTTGTTTTTGCAGGCGTTTACGCTTGCGATTGTTGTTCTTTTTACACACAATTTCAGTTGTAATTTTGGTGTGTAAATATCTTGCAGCTCCCTCTAAATTCCGATGATGTTAATCTGGAACAAAACTTGCCCATTTGTTTAATTAAACAATTTTAACATATAGAACTTTATTCCCGGAATTCTAAAAAAATACAGATCAAACTAATGTTAGAAATATTTGCATTAAGAAAATATTTGACGATTAGATTAACTTTTTTAATTGCCATTCTATTATTTTTTACTAATTTATCCTTTGGAGGGAATGGAGATAATCTAAACAATACTTCTGATAGTGTCGGGAATTTTCAGGTTGCTGAATGGAAAAGTGATCGTAAATCCGCATTTTCATTTTCATTTGATGACAGCTTCATTTCCCAATTTGAGAATATCAGACCGATTTTGAATCAATTCGGTTTTAGAGGAACATTTTATGTTTTGCCATTATTTTTAACGGAAGAATTACCCGGAATTTGGCGTTACGGAACATGGCCTATGTTTGAAGCAATGGCATTGGAAGGACACGAAATTGGTTCGCATTCGATGACACACCCGCATTTACCGGAATTAGAAACTGGCGATACTTTAACCGAAGGAACAATTAGCTATGAACTTTATTGGTCGAGGCAATTAATCCGGCAGCGAATTACTACACAAGCATGTATTACCTTTGCATATCCTTATGCTGAGCACAACGAAATCGTAGATTCCATAGCTTCCTTGTATTATGAATCGGCACGTGGCGTTACTGGCGAACCTAATCCGCCTTCAATAACAGGAATGCAATGGTATTCTCTAAACGCAATCGAGACTATTTTTGATGAACCGAGAAATACTCCCGAAGATGATCTTGATGAATTAGAATTTATTAAAAACCTGATTGATTCATCTATTATTAAAGGAGACTGGAGTATATTCTTAGCACACGAATCTGTTCCGTACGATTCTTTAGCAGGACTAATAGCGGCAGGTGCGTGGAATCCTTTGTCAAACCAATGGCTGCAAGCTCTCTGTGAATGGGTTTATAACCGTACAGAAAATAACGAAATCTGGGTTGCTCCAGTCGGTTTTGTAACACGATATGTTAAAGAGAGAGATTCCTATACTTACAATTTGCTAATGGCTGATGAAGATCAGATTAAATTAAATGTTACTGATAATTTGGACGATGAGATATTTAATTATCCCTTAACTTCATTTATCACTGTCCCGGCTGATTGGAATTTTGTATTAATGTTGCAAGGCGATCGCATAGATACACTTACTGCATTTAATAAAGATTCCAGTAGAGTTGTAATGGCAGAGGTTATCCCTGACGGCGGTATCTTATCATTATATAAAATGAACATCACATCGGTTGAAAATGATGGGAATAAAATCCCTGATGAATTTATACTTTATCAAAACTATCCAAACCCGTTCAATCCATCTACAAATATACGGTATGCAGTAAGCAGCAGGCAATTTATCAGTATAAGGGTTTATGATGTTTTAGGCAACGAAGTAGCTGCCCTTGTTAACGAGGAAAAGCAACCCGGTATTTATGAAGTTGAATTTAACACATCCCGGAATAACGTCATTAGCAGCGGTGTGTATTTTTACCAATTACGGGCAGGAAATCAAATCATAACAAAAAAAATGCTGCTTGTAAGGTGAAAGTTCCTTTCGCGTTAACTAATCCCCAAATTTTCTCGGTCTCTTCCAGAGATGTGAAACTTTGAGTTTAGAACTGTCATGGATATGATCTGCGTGACACAGTTAATGTACAACCGATTAGCAATCTGTTGTATCTGTTGTGTTAAATTAAGTTACTTCTATAAAATTTAATTCGGATAAAGATTAACATCGCAAATTAAAAATTGTTGATGGGTGTTCATTATTCAAGTTACTTTTACGGCAAATTCACAGGATATTATCCTGCGCTACGTAATTTTTAGCGATTGTGATTGACGGTATAATTTATATCTCTGTTTTAGGATCAGCCCTGCCGCAATAAGAATAAACACACCAAGTATGTAGTAATACATATCGGATTGCTTTGAAGTAAACTGAATCTTTGAAACATCACCGGCTAAAATAAACGCAGACCAGTAATACGGATTCGGAGAGTAATTTTTTATGAATTCTATTTTTGCTAAGCGTAATGCTTCCGTTTTATTTTCACCACCGGTTAAATGTTTATAAAATATTTTCATAAAAATAGCTGTGTATTTATCGTTTACATCCCATAATGAAACTATAATACTGTTTGCTCCGGCTTCATAAAATGATTTCTGCATTCCTAAGATACCCTCTGCTTCATCTATCTTACCTAATCCGGAACGGCAGGAACTCAATACAACTAATTCAGTATTCAAATTCATCTGAACTATTTCTCCCATTTCTAAAAATCCGTCATTTATTCGATCATCTGTTGGTGATAGAATTATCAAAGGTTGATCTTTATATAAAAATGAATGTGTCGATAGATGTATTATTTTACTGCCGGGAGCGTTTTTCTTCAGGTTAGTTTCAGTTGCATCTTTCGAAAGCAATACAACATCATTATTCACCAATGCATCAATACTTATAATTTCATCTTTAGAAAACTCGAGCGGAAACAACTTAATATTTCTCATTGAAGATGCACCGTCTTCTAACAATCCGCTTCTATAGCTTAGTGTAAATTCCTTATTGGTGATATCGGGGTCACCAACTAAAAGTATTTTACCGCCTGTATTTCGTTCGCTTTTTTTCTGGCGGATATAAATTGATGCTGATGGTGTATATGATATCGGGTATTTTTCAATTAGAAAAGTTTTATCAGCATAATAATACTGGCTCTGGTCATCATCCCAATCCGTAACTAAGAATTCAATCGGGACAATTAATAATTCATTTGGCAAAGAAAAAATTATTTTTCTTCCGTCCGGAATATTTTTAAGCAGGTCTTTAAAAATAATTTCGTACAATTTTCCTGCCGACCGGGCATTGAACGCAAACAGATCCTGGTTAATAAATAGTTCATCCCTTGTTATAATTGATTTATACAGTGGGGTGATTTCTTTTATAAGTGAAATTAGTTCATCTCTGCCGGTATAAATTCTTTCCGATTTGAAATTAGAGCTGTCAACTAAAAAGGATTGGATGTAATCATCGGTTATAAAAAATGAAATAACGGTTTCATCTCCTTCGAGATTATTTTGAATATTCTGCAAATTAAGCGCTTGATTTTGATCCATTATCCTTACAAGATTTTTATTTTTTGTTGTAAACTCTTTCTCCAGAGTATCAAGCTCACCGGTAAATTTATTAACATCTTCATCGTCGTACAATTTTGATTCTATCATCCATTTCAAATCAGCATACCTGGTTATTTTTCTCTCATCGATATTAGAATTTATCAATTTGAGGTTAACAAGATTTTGCAATGTGTTCCTCGAGCGGGACCTTTCCAGATAGTTATATGCTTCTTTTGTTTTATTATTTGAAAGATAAAAATTAATTAATGATTTATATACTTCATTGAATGCGGCGAAGTGAGAGATTTGCACTTCCGAATTTGAAACCAGTGGATTAGAAATACGTTCTATTAATTCTATGGTAGATTTAAACCATTTTTCAGCTTCCACCGGATTATTTTTCACTTCTGTTTTCGCAATAAAAAAACCTGCTTCTATCTGATTATTAAAATCGTTTGTAACCGAGCTGAAATTATATGCTTTTTTGAAATGCTTTAATGCCTTTTCATAACCGCCTTCAATGTTATTAATCTTCCCGAAATAAAGTTCCTGTAAACCGATTAACTGCTTAAAATCGTATTCCCGCGCCATTTTAACAGCTTCATCGAGTAAAGATTCCGCTTTCGATAATTTCCCTTGTTCAATCGATGCATTAGCGAACTCCGTTCTTGTAAGTGTGTTATAATAAATATCGCCGGTAGCTTCGGTAATTTTCAAACCCTTATTAAAATACTCTTCCGCTGTTTTGTAATTTTTCAAAGAAGTTTCTACTGTAGCAATCTTTAAATAAATATCTGCAGCGAGAAAGGGCATATCGCCGGGTTTAATAATTTTATCTGCATTATAAAAAAAGTTTAGCGAAGATTTAGGGCTGTTAATGTTGTAATAAAGCGATCCCAGTCCGATTTCAACCTTTGCTACCGAGGAAATATCATTTATTGATTTGGCTAAATCTCTTGCTTTGTTATAATATTCCAACGATTTGGAGTAATTTGCCATGTTCGTATAAACATCGGCAATTCCGGTTAAATTTAATATTTGTCCAAGTACGTTTTCACCGGCATAGTTCAATCCATCATTGTAATGCCGGAGCGCTTCCTTGTAGCTGGCAGTCTGCAGATAAATTGAAGCAATATTGCTGGATAAATACGATAATCTTTCCCTGTTGTTCAATTTTGAATATAAGTTGAAACTCTTCGAATAATAATCGCGTGCTTTAATTAATTCATTGGTAAAACTATATGACACACCAATTTCCGAATAGAGATGAGCAAGCAGTTCTAAATTTTCTATTGTTTTTGCTTTTTCTATTGCCTCCAACAGATTTTTGCGTGCAGCTTCAACATCGCCTGTTTCATCTTTAATAATAGCGAGGTCTGTAAGACCGCGGATTTCCGAAGGTAAATTTTTTAATTCCAGCGCCTCATCATAACCCTTTTTATAATACTTATAAGCTTCTTCATAATTTCCCGAAAGATAGTAGAGTGATCCTATTTCTAAAGTAATTCTCGGAGCATATAAATCGGTAGCATCTGTTAACCTGCTCGCTTTATTTAATAAATCAAGTCCTTTTTGATAGTTGCCTATTCCTCTGTTAAAGTATGCTAACCAATAATATACTTCCTTTGTCAAAAAATCATCCTTAATTAGTTTTTGAAAATCCTTTATCGCATTCTCGTAACTTCCTTCTTTATAAGAGATTATCCCTTTTAGATAAAGCTTGTAATTATTATTGACAAGCTCATTAAGCTTCTGCTTTAGTCGATTAAGATTATCGGTAATATTAGCAAGTTCGACTAATTCTTCATAATAGCGGATATATATGGGTGTAGAGGGAAGTAATTTTAAGAGGATATTATATGATTCCTGGAATTCGCCCGAACGCTTTTTAAATATTGCAAGCAAATACTCTTTTTCAAATTCATTACTAAGCTTGAGTATTTCATTTTCAAAAGATGATTTATCATCTATCTTTTTATTTCTTATGCTGTATTCAAGTTCATCGAAACGGGATTGATTTTCCCCTTCGATTACAAAATTTTGGTTTTTACTATTTTGCAGGTGCGTTTTATTTCCTGCTTCGTAAGATGACGAAAGATTCGCTAAACCGGCAGCGCCAATAAGTATGGAAAGTAAAATGATTTTCAGATGATGATTGAAAGACATTTATTAATTCTTCTTCAACGAATTCAAAAGTTCTTCCGCTGCTTTGTAAAACCTGCCACGTTTCTCAACTACCGTTTTCAGATGACTTTCAGCGGAGGAAATGTCATCCATAATTAAATAACCGCGTGCAATATAGTAATGAGCATCGAGCTTAATATTTTCAAAATAACCGCTGCTGTTTTTCTTAATCGATATTTCTAAATTGTTTATACCTTTCTGAACTTTCGTATTATCATAAGATTTGAAGGCGCCTAAAAAATCAGACTCGGAAGTTTTAAGGTAAGTAATTCCAAGCACATAATATGAATAAAATATTGATTTGTCATTTTTATTCTGCACAATATCTTCGTTTAATAATTTAATTGCCTTATCATATTCTTTATTATCCAGTGCGTTCAGACTCCTCTGAAACAGGGTGGTTCTCCTCCCGCGCGTTATATAGCTGTTTTCCTCTTTGGCTGAAAATATTTGCTGCTTGTAATAAGGAGTAGAAATATCCGAGACCACTCTCAAACCAAAGTACGATATTAATATAACCATCACAGCAGTTATTGCATATTTGAAACTAACAGATTTCTGAAATAAGAATAATGTTGGCTGCTCTTTATTTTTTTCTGTAATTCGCTTACCTAAAAAGTCATTTATTGAATCAAGTTCTGCAGTTAATAAATTATACTCTTTTGAACAAGTAGCGCAGGAATTAAGATGTGATTTTATTTTATCTGCCACAAGTGAAATATATTCGACAGAATCGCCGTTCCCTCGTTTGTAAAGAATATAATCTCCAAGAATAACCGGGTCAAGGTGAATTGAACCTGAAAGAACTTTTTTCAGAACGTTATATACATTTACAAATTTCTCAACATCTTCGTCCGATAAATTCATTTCCAGGTATTTTTTATCCGCATCCGAAGGATCAGTATTCTCTAAAATGTCGAGTATTTTTTCCAATTTTTCCATTTCAATGCCTTAATATCGTGTTTTGATTACCCAATTAAATAGTTCCTAAATCGTAACATTTGTGACATTCATTTCAATTTGATTTTTATTTCTGCAATTGTTCGATAGAACATCTTCTTAACGGCTACTTCCGATTTATGCATTTTCTCTGCAATTTCATGAAATTTCAGATCACCCCAGAATCTCAGTTTAATAATCTTCTGTTTTTCATCGCTGAATGAATCGAGCAGCTTTAAAATAATATCGGTGTCTAATATATCTGCCGTTCTATTATGATTACCATCTGTAGCAATATTATTATTCAGCTCATAAGAACTTGTTAATTTATTTCGTTTGTACCACTTAATGAAAGTTAAAAAGAGCACCCTTCGAAGCCAGTTTTCAATGTTTTCAACATTATGATACTGCTCGGCAAAAGTTAGATAGACGTTGTTAGTAAGATCTTCAACATCCTCAAGGTTAATAATTTTCTTTAAATGGTGTTTGGAAAGAAAATAAGAATACGCAATTTCGCGTACGTGTTCCGAAAGTTTACTAAAGGCAGCAGAATTACCGTCTATGGAACTCATTAATAATTGATCTAATTCTATTTTTGAAAACGATATATAATCTATTTTTTTCTCGCTTTATTTTTGTCACTAAATTACTAAAATTGGAACTAAATGTTAAAATTCTTTTTAAAGGATAAAAATGTCTTTAGTGAAATATTTTATTATATCAGCATTTTGTATTGCTGGTCTTTCTTATGCGCAACCCGAATTGGATATTAAACCAAACAAAATTGAGTTCGAAGATATTTTCAACCGGCTGAAACATGTACATCTAATTAATACAGGCGATGTAAATCTTACAATTGATAGTCTTCAATTCAACCCTGAATTTTATCTGATAGATTTTGCCAACAATCAGCAAGTTCCATTTACGGTTTTACCCGGCGATTCGGTTATGATGAATGTTCTTTTAAGCGGATTTCAATTTGTGCAAATTACAGACACCACAGATACGATTTATGTTTTTAATAATGGGGAAAATAATCCCGGGAAACTTAGCGTAAAAATTGATTTTTTCGAAGATGAATACGGCAAGATAAACGGGATAGTCGATGACGGTGTGAATCCGCTCGAAGATACCTATGTCTATTTTTATTATGAAGGAATTTATTTGCTCGATACGGCACTAACCGATGTGTCGGGCAGCTACAGCATAACTTTGCCGGAGGGTGATTATACTATAGCCGCAGAGCACGACGGATATTATGTAACTTACTTCGATAATACTTTCGATCCGTTTTTTGCAACTGAATTGGAACTCGAATCGTCCGATTCACTTAGCGTAAATTTTTCACTTACCGGTATTACTGATACAAATCTTTCTGTTTCCGGCAGTATTTTCGACTCCACAAATATTTTCCCGATCTATAGGGGAATAGTAGTTGTACGGAAAGGTACGCACGTACCGTACGAAACAGTACCTAAAACAGCAAATTTCGGTGATGTTTTTTCCGGGTTGGTAAGACAGGATGGTTCATATAAAATTTACATGGCAGTTCCTGATTACTATTATATACAGGCATATACCGATTTTTTCCTGCCGGGATATTTTAATGAGGAAGGAAATGCTTCTGTCTATTGGATAGACGGAGATTCGGTATTGATAGATAATACCATTTTGAATAAGAATATTAATCTTGTTCGGGATTCATCTTACGGTGGCGGTTTAATAAGCGGCAGCATTAACTTTGCAGGTACAAACCCCGTTGTTAACTATGATGGAATAACTCTTCTTGCCAGATCGATTGATACAGAAGCTTTATATACTTATAACTTCGGTAAAGAAACGGGCACCTATGGAATAACAAACATTCCCTATGGTACTTATGAAGTAGTTGCTCAAAAAATCGGTTTTGAAAATGCATTTAGCCAAATCGTTACTATCGATCCGCTCAACAATCAGTTTTTCAACATAGATGTTTCATTTATTATTTCTGATGTTAATGATAATAATAATGATATTATTCCACAGGATGTAATTCTGTATCCAAGCTATCCGAATCCGTTTAATCCTTCAACTAACATATCGTTTACCCTGCCCGAAGCAGTGGATATAAAATTGCAGATCGTAAATATTTTAGGTGAAACGATAAAAGTATTATTGGATTCACATCTGCTGGCAGGAAATTACAACTATAATTTTGCGGCAAGTGGATTGGTTTCCGGTGTTTACATTATTTTTCTCCAGGCAGGGAATATTTTAAAAACACAAAAAATTATACTTTTAAAATAGCTTTTCATTTAAAATATTATTTTTGAAATGAAAATATATTTTGATTGCATTCCTTACTGTTTAATAACTGAAGTTACGCAAAATCATAAAGACATCATGTCATGCCCGCGAAAGCGGGCATCCACTATGCAAAAATAAACGAAGAAATAGATTCCCACTTTCCCCGATAGAATCGGGACAGGCAGTAGGAATGACATTTCAGTAAAAGTTACTTTTTAGACAGCCCCATAAATAAAACACCACACACAACAACAGGGCTTTAGACCAATTAAAAAATCAAATGTGGCTAAAGCCGATTTTGCTTTGTGTTTTTCTTTTCTCCGTCAGTTGAAACTGACGGCAAGTGATGGGAAATAGATGTGAACATAAAAGATGACATCTTTTTGAAAGAAGTCATCTTTGAACAAAAGTTTTTCTTTTTTATGTGTTTCACGAAGCTGCACTTCGTGTTATAATTGATGGGTTTTTTTTGCTGCTTTCTCCTTTTTGATACAGAATAGCCATCCGAAAGGAGGGTTATTCGTTTAGTGATAATAATCTACTTTGCAGCCGCAGCCATCCCACATTTTATCGTACGTTTCCAGGCGGTCATTAACAAACTCTTCGGCTTCTTTAAGGTTATCAAATTTACGGATCGATAATTCGTGGTTAAGTGTGAATTCGAGAGTAAGTATTTTTTTATTCAATCCTAATATTCTTATCCGGTTACAAACGTAAGTATTATCTTCCCTCAATATTTTAAGACCTTTAATATTCAAAATTTGGTCGAGTTTATTTTCGGGTAAGATAAGAATCTTTTTTCTCTCAACTGAATCAAGTAAATATTTTGCAGTCATTGTATCATCTCAAATCCATACGAAAATAAAAACCCTGCCGTGTTAACAGGGTTCAAATCTTAGTCTTCAACTATTGCAAGCACATCGGCACGCTGAACAATTTTGTATTCTTTCTCGTTCAGTTTAATCTCTTCGCCGCCGTATTTTGCAAATAATACTCTGTCACCTTCTTTAACTTTTTCCTGAAGGTCTTCATCGGTACCGACTGCAACAACTTTACCCATCTGGGGTTTTTCTTTTGCACTATCGGGTATAATAATACCTGAAGCAGTTTGGGTTTCTGCTTCTTCGAGTACTTCTAAAACGAGCCTGTCATCTAAAGGTTTTATTTTCATGGTTTACTCCGTTAACCTTTTATGTTTAACATTTTGTTTATTTTTGATCTGTCGAATCCGATAACCGGTCGGTTATTAATTAAAATAACAGGAACACCGGTCTGCCCTGTTCTTCTCTGCAAGTCGCGTGCTGCGCGAATATCCCTGCTTACATCTACTTCAGTAAACCTTACATTTTTCTCCCTGAAATATCTTTTAGCAGCATTACAAAAGCTGCAAGTGGGAGTGGTGAACATTACAACTTTTTGTTGATTCATAATTCTTCCTGTAAAATTATTTATCTTCGTGGTATATGATGATTATTGAAAGAATAGGTTTCAAGATTCTTATCTTACTTTACTGCTAGTGACCACATTCTAAAAAGTACTAAATTAAGCTAATAAAGTGGTCATTTTCTTAATGAAGAAAGGCAAATGCCTTTTTAAAGGTCTCAAGTTGACCGGTTAACTCGAGTAATTAATCAAAATAATATTTCTACAGAATTGTTTTGTCTTGATTAAACATTTACCCGGGTTTATTTTTGTCGTAGATTAAATAATTAAATCGGTAAATTTATGTTGATGAAACAGAGTTTTTGTTTAGTAGTTTTTGCTGTAATAATTTTATTAATCGGCTGTAAAGATCCGAATCATTATGGAAATAAAGAACCTGTAAAATTAAACCTCGCTACTTCTGAAAAGAACTCGCAGGATAAAGCGCAAAACATTTATAACAGGACGGTTTATGTAGCTATTTCTACCATGATCTCTCCAAAAGAAACTTTTTCCCTTTATGAAAACCTTCTAAAATATATTGAGAAAAAGCTTGGTATTCCTATAAAGCTCAAGCAGAGAAAAACTTACCAGGAGGTTAACAACCTGCTGAAAGACGGAGACCTTGATTTTGCCTACATTTGTTCCGGAGCTTTTGTTGTGGCAAGAAAGGAATTTCCGTTGAAAATATTAGCAGCTCCTGAAATAAGAGGCAAACCCTATTATCAGGCATATATAATCGTAAATAAAAACAGCAATATTAGTAGCTTCGATGAATTAAAAGGCAAGACGTTTGCTTTTACTGATCCTTTATCCAATACAGGATATAAATTTGCAATCAAGCTGCTTAATCAAATTCATTCTAAACCAGATCAATATTTTAGTAAAACTATATTTACTTATGCACACGATTATTCAATACAAGCAGTGGAAAGAGGATTGGTTGACGGTGCTGCCATAGATGGATTGGTTTATGAATATTTAAAGGTTAATCATCCCCAAAGGATTACGAATATTAAAATAATAAAGAAGTCAGAATGGTTTGGGATTCCTCCTTTTGTATATACCCGGAACTCAAACCAGGAAATTATTAAAAAAATCCAAAATATTTTGTTGAATATGCATCTTGATAATAAAGGCAAAAGTATTCTAAAAGATCTACAGATAGATAAGTTTGTTTTAGTCGATCCTTCAATCTATAAATCTATTGAGTCATTTAATTGAGTAGAAAAATTAAATATTTTTATCTTCCGCTCTTTTGGAAATTCACCTTAGCAATTCTTTTTATCGTAATGTTATTCGGAAGTATAAATGCCTATCTTATTTGGGAAGATATACAGAAAGCGCTCGAAAAAGAATCAGAAAAAAGAGCTATGTTTATAGGTAAAAGCATTGCCGAACAGGTTGTTACGCCATTACTTTTCGAAGATTATGTTGGCGTACAAAAAATTCTTGATGAATCCAAGTCATTGGATAACACAGTTGATTACGTTTTCATAATAGATGAAGATAAACGTGTTATTGCGCATACTTTCAATACAAGGTTTCCGGATGTTTTACGAAATATAAATATACCCGGCTCAAATGAACGGATCAATACAATCTTGATTCAATTAACAAATGAGGATAACAATATAGTTAGAGATATATCTTTACCAGTAATGGAAGGCAAACTCGGTTCTGTCCGGTTGGGAATTTCGGAAGCAGGAATTACTTCTGATGTAATGAATACTGTTTCACATTTCTGGATGATGGTTGGATTTTTTCTCTTCTTCGGTGTGTTGGGTGCATTAATGTTTGCATTCTTTATTACCAAACCAATTAATGCTATTAGAGGAGTTGCAGATAATTTAGACTTCATAGCACTTAAAGAACGAACTATACCGAAAATTGTAATCAGAGAAAAATTATTGGGTAAAATTAAATATCTTTTTCGAGCAAACGATGAAATTGATTTGTTGACAGATAAATTCAACGAAATGATAGATAGATTGGAAGATGCATATATAAATTTACAATTAGCTCAGCAAAAACTTCTCCAGTCTGAAAAACTTGCTACTATCGGAACACTTTCATCAGGACTTGCACATGAGATAAATAATCCTATTACAGGCATAAAAAATTGTTTGCGAAGAATTCAGCAATCTCCCGATAATATTGAACAAAATAGAAAGTATATTGGGATGATGAACAGAGCTGTTGACAGAGTTGAAATGGTGATCAAAAATCTTCTTAGTTTTTCAAGAAAAGAAGAAATTCAATTTAACGCAGTGAATGTTGAAGAGGCGATTGAAAGAGTATTATTATTAGTTGCTCACCGATTAGAGAATAATCAAATATCTTTAACTAAAGAAATAAAACCAGGTGTAAATTATATAAGAGGTAGTTTAATTCATATTGAACAAATTTTAATGAATCTTATAATAAACGCAATTGATGCTATCGAAGAAAAGGAGAATAGTCCTGTAAAAGCTATAACAATTACTACTAAGAATGATGAAAATTATGTGCAGTTAACTGTTGAGGATACAGGCGTCGGTATTCCCGCCGATAAAATACCTAAAATTTTCGATCCGTTTTATACAACTAAATTAGCTGATAAAGGTACAGGATTAGGACTTGCAGTAATTTCAAATTTAGTTGAATCGCACGGAGGTAAAATAGAGGTTGAAAGCAAACCCGGTATTGGAACCAAATTTATAATCCTATTACCTTCAATCCACAGAGGCGATTTTGTTTACGAAAATTAAACCATTAAATATCTGTGTAGTAGATGATGAGGAAATAGTCAGAGTATCTCTGACAGACGACCTTACAGATGCCGGGCATAATGTAATAGCTTATAAAGACCCGCTTATTGCCTTAAAACATATTCGGAATTACCCGGTTGAAGTAGTAGTATCCGATATAAGAATGCCAGCAATGAATGGTATTGAATTTTTATCTGAAATAAAAAAACTCAAGCCGAACATTTTTGTAATAATGATGACTGCCTTTGGTTCTGTAAAATCTGCAGTTGAAGCGATGAAGATAGGTGCTTTCGATTATTTAGCAAAACCATTCGAGCAGGATGAACTTAGTTTATTATTGAAAAGAATAGATGAGATTAGAAATTTAAGAAAGATTAACAAGGAATTTTCACTTCAGTTTCAATCGAAATATAATTACGAAGTTTACTGCGGTAAAAGTAAGGTTGTTGAAGAGGTGAGAGACTCTATCTGTATGGTTGCCGAGACAAAATCATCGGTTTTAATAACCGGTGAAACAGGTACAGGTAAAGAATTGATAGCGAATATCATTCATTACAATAGTTCAAGAAGCAATAAACCTCTTGTAAAAGTTAGCTGTGCTGTTTTATCGAGAGATATTTTTGAGAGCGAGTTATTCGGGCATATTAAGGGCGCATTTACGGGTGCCGAAAAAGACAGAATCGGGAGATTTGAGATAGCTGACGGCGGTACAATTTATCTGGACGATATAGATGATGTGCCTTTAGAATTGCAGGTAAAATTGCTGCGGGTTTTGCAGGAAAATGAAATTGAACGCCTTGGAAGTAATAAACCGGTTAAAATTGATGTGAGAGTAATTGCATCATGTAAGAAAGATTTATTAAAATTGGTTAATGAAGGCAAGTTCAGAGAAGACTTATATTACCGCCTGAACGTTTGGCCCATCCATCTTAAACCGCTCAGGGAAAGATCGGAAGACATTCCAATAGTTTTTAATGAGTTCATTAAGCAGTTCGGCGGAAACGAAAATATAGAAATTGAACAGGGTGTTTATGAAATACTTCAAAACTATTCCTGGCCCGGTAACACGAGGGAATTGAAAAACCTGGCTGAACGTCTGGTTATTCTTGCAAGAGATGGAAAGATTAATATCGATAAAATTCCCCTGGATTATTGCAGGGAAATCCCGTGTAAATCCGAAATTAATTTTGGGGATGATAGTCTATCTGAATTAGTAGATGAATTTGAAATCCGTGCAATAAAAACTGCACTTACAAAAACAGGGGGAAACAAAAACAAAGCAGCAGAATTATTAAAAATTCCTGTTTCAACCCTTCGTTCAAAAATAGAAAAGTACAATTTATAACGTCTATCCCGTTAATTATTCTTCTGCTTAATTTATAATTTAAAAAATTCTTTCAAACGAGAATTCGCTTTTAAAAACGAAGTTTCGCTTTTAAATAACCTCTCGTTTAATCCAAATAATTTAATAATAGCTCAAAACCAAATATTTTTCTCAATATAAACTCTTGGCATTTCCATTGCTTCACGTAAACAATTTTGAAAGGAAAGTATAATGTTCGGTAATATCGGTGTTCCTGAAATTTTATTAATCGTTGCTTTTATTCTTGTTTTCTTCGGTGCAAAAAAACTACCTGAAATTGCTAAGGGAATTGGAAAGGGCATTAAAGAATTCAAAAGTGAAATCAACACAATTAAAGACACAGTAGAACCAATTAAAAAGGAGTTAAAATGAAAAAATTAGCTATTCTTCTTTTCGCAGTTTTATTTGCAATTCCTTCATTTCCACAAGATAAAAAGGAAGAAAGCGGTGGTAAATTTAGTGGATATATGTTCGGGGATTACTATTACTACATCGATAACCACGATCCTGACCTTAAGGACCAGCGTGGTATCTGGTTCAGACGTATTTATTTTACTTATGATTATAATATAAACAGTAGTTTCTCTACAAGATTAAGACTTGAAATGGGAAATGAGTTCAACTTTGAACAGGCAAAAACAATGGTTCCTTTTGTAAAAGATGCCTGGTTGAAGTATAAATTCTCAAAGCAGGCATTTATAATTGGTATTTCACCAACGCCTACATGGAACGTTGTTGAAAAAATGTGGGGATATAGATCAGTTGAAAAAACACCTCTAGATCTGCAAAAGATGGGAAGCTCAAGGGATTTTGGTCTTGCTCTGAAAGGACAGTTCGATAAGAGTGGAATTTTCAAATATCATCTGATGTTCTCCAACGGGTCAAGTAATAAACAGGAAATTGATAAAGGAAAATCCGGATTGCTTTCACTGGGGTTATATCCTTCCCAAAAGTGGGTTATTGAATTATATGCAGACTATGCTGACCACGCCGGAAATACCGACTGGTATACATTACAAGCTTTTATGGGGTATGTTACAAAAAATTTACGTGCTGGTTTACAATACGCCGATCAAACAAGACAGAAAGAAAACACTGCTGATCAAAAGATGAGAGTAGCATCGCTCTTCATTGTTGGGGCTGTTTCCGAGCAGGTTTCTTTATTGGGGAGAGTTGACAGAAATCTTGATCCTAACCTCAAAGGTGAAAAAATTTCATATATTCCATTTGCCGAAGCTAAAAATACATTCTTTGTAGGTGGTGTGGATTGGCATCCGGTAAAAGGTGTTTCTTTTATACCTAATGTTGAATTTGTTAAGTATGATGAGACTGATGACGGTGTTACACCGACAAGTGATGTTATTGCGAGAGTTACCTTTTTCTGGAAATTTAAATAGAAATAAAGGTATTAAAAGTAAAATTTAAGAAAACTAAAGTAGCTTAAAAAATAATGGAGTCTTTAATTTCAACTAAGTTTAACTTTCTACCCATAGTTGAATAGGGTTTATTAATACTGATGGAGTAATGATGGATATTTCGAACTATTATGAAACGAGCATGAAAAAACATTTACACACAAAAGAATGATTGTAATGCGAGTTCCATCTGACCTTTATTTAAAATTATAAACAGATGAAATATATAATGAAAGTTATCTAAAAAAGAATTAGACTGCTTTTATTGTTTAATAATAGTGTTACGCAAACACCATAAAATAAATTATGAATTAAAGAAAATATTTTATCAAGTTAAAATTATTTAAGTAAAAAATAATTACTGTCATTTCCCCTAAGGGAATCCATTTAATAAATAAGGAAATAAAAAATGCAACAAACTTATATAAAGGAAAACCTTGTAGTAAAAATGCAGGAAGACCTGAAAAGAGCGCTCCAAAAACCGATGAATAAGCGTTCCTGGATTATGGTCATCGATACAGACAAATGTATTGGTTGTAATGCCTGCGTAGTTTCCTGCATTGCTGAAAATGTATCTCCTCCAGGCGTTTCTTATCGGGTTGTAAATGATATTGAGGATGGAGAATATCCCGAGGTAAGCCGCTATTTTATGCCTACGAATTGCCAGCAATGTGATAACCCGCCATGTATTGAAGGCATTCCCGAAGACGCTTACACCAAACGTGCAGATGGTATTCTGGTCTTTCATTACGATAAGTTGAAAGGTAAGAAGCTATTCCAAAAAGTTGAAAATCAATGTCCTTACACGGCGGTTTATTATGATGAGGGGACTTTCTATACAGCAAATACACCAAAACTGGAACCTTATGAAACTCGACCAAGCTACGAATATGGCGAGGAATGGTCACGTGTAGGAAAGGGACAATCACCAATAAATGCCGTACGCAAATGCCATTTTTGTCTTCATCGTCTTGAAGCAAGTATGTTGCCTGCTTGTGTTACTACATGTGTTGGTAGGGCTATGTATTTTGGTGATAAAAACGACACGGATAATGTAGTTAACAAATTGCTTAAGAACCGCAAGTGGGTTCTCATTAACGAAAGCGAAGGTACAAAACCACGTGTTTTTTACCTGACCGGAACCATACTAAATAAGGAAACCTGCATGACGTGTCATGGTTAATTTAAAACTGAAAGGAGATTTATTTAAATGATAAAAAAAATAACGGAATCGGAAGTTTATGAGAATACCCGCAAGAGGATTTCTCGAAGGACGTTTATCAGATCCGGCGCTTTTCTTGGTGGGTCGGCTTTGTTAGTTAGTCAACTAAATTGGGCTTGTAATTTATTAAGTAAAGCAGAAGCTGGCACACTCACTCCTCAAGAGATATATGAACTTTCAAAAGCAAAAAATATTATTTATTCTGTATGCTTACAATGTCATACAGACTGTCCGATAAAAGCAAAGTTATTAAATGGCGTACTTGTTAAGATTGATGGTCCTGCCTATTCTTCCCAATCGATGCTTCCACACATATCTTATTCTACATCTCCTGCAAAAGCTGCAACCATGGAAGGAAAACTTTGCCCGAAAGGTCAAGCAGGTATCCAAAGTTTGTATGACCCTTACCGGATTGTTAAGGTTCTTAAACGTACTGGTCCGCGGGGTTCTAATCAATGGGAGACCATCCCTTTCGATAAAGCCATAGACGAAATTATTAATGGAGGATTATTATTTAAAAACGTAAAAGGTGAAGAAAATCGTAATGTTTTGGGTTTGAAGAATCTCTATTCTGTTCGGGATCCGAATGTACAGAAGACACTTTCTATCGACGCTAAAAGAGTTGCCAAAAAAGAGATGACGATAGCTGATTTCAAAACCAAACACGTGGATCATATTAATCTGCTGCTTGATCCCCGTCATCCCGATCTTGGTCCAATCAACAATCAATTTGTAATTCAAGCTGGTCGTATTGAGCACGGCAGAAAGGAATTTGCCAAACGCTGGTTAAACGATGCCTTTGGCTCAGTTAATTTTTTTGAACATACTTCAATTTGCGAGCAGAGCCACCACATTGCCTATATAATGGCAACCAATAAATACAAAAATGGCAAGTGGTTTGGAGGCAAGGAGCATATGAAACCCGACACCTTAAACTCAGAGTTCATTATCTATTTTGGTACCGGTGCTTTTGAAGCCAATTTTGGTCCCCCGCCTATGGCAGAAAAGGTTACCGATGGCATTATTACCGGGCGCCTTAAGATTGCTGTAGTTGATCCGCGTTTTTCCAAGACAGCAGCTAAGGCATGGATGTGGGTACCGCTTAAACCTGGCATGGATGGCGCTCTTGCGCTGGGGATGATTCGCTGGATAATCGAAAACAAACGTTTTGACCGTACCTTTTTAACCAATGCGAATCTGGCAGCAGCCAAGGACAGTGGAGAACCTTCCTGGAGCACTGCTGCCTGGCTGGTCAAAATTGATAAGGATGGTACACCGGGGAAATATGTGCGAGCTTCCGAACTTAAACTTGGAGACGAGAATTCTTTTGTGGTTCTTAAAAACGGCATCCCGACTGCATTTAATCCCTATGACACGAAAACAGCGGTTGAAGGTGATTTGATGGTGAATACAGCCGTCCAGGGCATTCAGGTAAAGAGCGCCTTTCAACTGTTATGGGAATCTGCTGCTTCCAAAACTCTTGATGAGTGGGCTGAGCTTTGTGGAATTAACTCAACCACCATTACAGCATTGGCGCAAGAGTTCACGTCCCATGGCAAAAAATCAGTTGCGGAATTCTACCGTGGACCTGTTAAGCACACCAATGGTTATTACAACGCCTTGGCATTGATTTCACTTAACCTGATGGTTGGTAACCCGGATTGGGTTGGAGGTCTAAGCGTGGGTGGAGGTCACTGGCACGAAGATGGTAGCAAGCCCGGTAATCCGTTCAACTTAAAGAAGATGCACCCGAATAAGTTAGGTGCTTTTGGTTTGAAGATTTCCAGAGAGAAAGCTTTCTATGAAAAAACTACGTTGTTTAACGGCTACCCGGCGAAAAGACCGTTTTATCCTTTCACCTCTAATCTATATCAAGAAATATTGCCATCAGTCAAAGCTGATTATCCCTATTCTATAAAAGCATTATTTCTCCACAAAGGTACACCTGGCTTTTCTGTCCCGGGTGCCCAAGCTCAGCTTGATGTGTTAGTTAATAAA
Source organism: bacterium BMS3Abin03 (assembly GCA_002898075.1). Taxonomy (GTDB): domain Bacteria; phylum Bacteroidota; class Ignavibacteria; order Ignavibacteriales; family Ignavibacteriaceae; genus BMS3ABIN03. Next base: position 20,384 of record BDSV01000096.1, on the reverse strand, counting down.
GAAAAGCTACCATTGCTTTTTGCCTGTGATATTGTTATTGGTGAAAGTTCCATGTTCGCGGATTATATTTTCCCGGATTTGTCTGTGTGGGAGAGATGGGGTATGCCCCACGTTACCCCGGACGTACAAACCAAGACAAGCAAAGTACGTCAACCAATCGTAGCCCCACTCACTGAAACCGTCAAAGTATTTGGTGAGGAAATGCCCATCTGCATGGAAACCATTATGCTTGCCATTGCTGAGAAGTTAAATCTCCCGGGGTATGGAGGCAACGGTTTAGGAAATGGTTGGGATTTTAAAAGACCCGAAGACTATTATTTGAAAATGGTGGCTAACATCGCTATTGGCGACAAAGAAGGTGAAACGGTCCCAGATGCCGATAACCCGGAATTGGAGCTATTTTTGAAGAGCCGTAGCCATCTATCAAAACCCATATTTGACCAACAGCGCTGGGAAAAGACGGTTGGCTCAGACAAATGGAAAAAGGTTGTTTATGTCTTGAACCGAGGTGGTCGCTACGAGAATTTCATAAAAGCTTACAACGGTAACTATCTTGGTCACAAGTTTAACGGATTATTCAGCTTGTATGCAGAACCAGTGGCTACCACCAATCATAGTATGACAGGAAAGCCATTCTTTGGTATGCCGGTTTACGAGCCGATAAAAGATGCTGCGGGCGAAATTGTTGTTCAGGACGGATACGATCTTAGTCTTATTACTTACAAAGAAATTCTGGGTGGGCAATCCCGCACTCTCCCCAACGATTACTGGTTGTCATCGATACTTAGCGAAAACTACATCCTTATAAACAGCCGTGATGCTGAACTGTTGGGATTCTCTAATGGTGATAAAGCGAAGGTTGTATCAACCACGAATCCCGAAGGCGTCTGGAATTTCAATAACGGTAAGAAAAAACCTGTAGTCGGAAAAGTGAAGGTCATTGAAGGTATTCGTCGCGGCACAGTAGCTGTCTCCTGGCATTTTGGGCACTGGGCTTACGGTGCTACGGATTTGAAAGTGGATGGTAAATTAATTAAAGGCGATGAGCGCAGAACTACCGGTCTGTGTACAAACGTTGTGCTATTAACCGATCCTTATCTGAAAGATGTTTGCATGACCGATCCAATCGGAGGAAGTAGCTCATTCAGTGACACAAAAGTTAAATTGATCAAAGTATAATTGTTCCTTAAAATATTTATTCTCCTGGTTGTAAGTTCTAAGTTGATCCAGAGATTTGATGCAGTTTCTGTAAAAGACTTTGAAAATCCTTCCGGAAAAATCGTTAACCCGGAGTCTGGTATTTATTTGTTCATAATAAATCATTAGATTATAATATTGAAAATAAGATTATTATCTCCGAGTTGGATTTTTCTAAGTCTCGAATAATCAGGATATGAGATTCAACCGATAGGGTAAATTTTGGAAACAGGTTTGCCTGCCAGTACGGTTTTTACCGGTACGCTTTGCAAAGGAGAGTTTTAGAGATTTTCTTTTTAAAAGGAATTCGAATAGCCCCGTTTGTAAAGCGGGGTTTTTTTATTAATTATCATTCTGATCCCGATCTGCCTTCCGGCAGGCAAGTTCATCGGGAGAAGAATTTCTTTTAAAGAACCAAAAACAGAATATTAAGACATAATAATAAGAAGAATGAGTTTTATAATTAATTTTACATCACTTCACAAAAAAAGGAATTAGAACCATGTCACAGATACCAAAAAGATATAAAAGATTCCGTGAAGATTATCCCGATGTTGCAAATGCTTATGAATCGATGGGTGACGCTGTTCATAAAGCCGGACCATTGGATGAAAAGACACGTGCATTAATAAAGCTTGCGGTTTCTACCGGTGCGCGCTTGGAAGGAGCAGTTCATTCGCATACAAGAAAAGCAATCAAAGCAGGAGCAACAAAAGAAGAGATGCACCAGGTTGCTTTGCTCGCATTACCCACAATCGGTCTGCCTTCGATGATGGCTGCGCTTTGCTGGATTGATGATGTAGTTGAGGAAAAGTGATGCTGACAAATTTAATCGATCTCTTTATCTCATTTTTTAAGATAGGTTCTTTCTCTTTCGGAGGTGCATATTCTTTACTACCCCTAATTGAACGGGAAGCGGTTGCTAATCATCATTGGATAACAAACGATGAATTCTTACACGTTCTCGGAATGGTTGAAGTTTTTCCCGGTGCAATCTCAATTAAATATGCAACTTACATCGGGTTTAAAGTAGCAGGTATTCCCGGGGCTGTAATTGCAAATCTCGGTAATCTTATTATGCCTGCAGGTATTATAATGATTGCTTCATACTTGCTAACAAATTTTGGTAAGAATGAATGGGTGATGAAGGGTTTTAACGGAATTAAATACGCTGTAATCGGAATGGTAGCAGCACTAATTTATCAATATGCTGAAAGAAACTTTGGTGATATCCGGGGTATTATTATTATGATTATCGGATTTGCGCTTATATTTTTCTTTAAGCTTCACCCGGCTTATGTTGTTATTATTGCGGCAGCTTTTGCATTAATTATTCTATAATTGAAAATGAAACTGATTGATAAATATAACAGAGTTCACAACTACCTCCGGATATCACTGACGGACAAATGTAATTTTAATTGCATTTACTGCAACCCGTCGGATGGTGATCATTTTCTTGTTAGCAAAAATAATATTCTTACTTATGAAGAAATTCTAAGGATCATTCACATTTTTGCGGATAAGCTCGAATTTAAAAAGATAAGATTCACAGGCGGAGAACCGCTTGTACGCAAAAGTGTCTTCGAATTTTTTAATGAAGTAAAGAAAATAAAAGATAAGTTTAATCTTCAACTTGGAATTACAACAAACGGTACTTTACTCGAAGGTAATGCGCAGCGGCTGAAAAATACAGGAATAGAAAAACTGAATATCAGTCTCGATTCACTTAAACCGGAACTGTTCTATAAAATTACCGGCAGAAACAACCTGCAAAATGTTCTTGACGCTATAGATGAATCTGTAGAAGCAGGGTTTGATCCCGTAAAAATAAATATGGTTGTGATAAAAAATATCAATGATAATGAAATTCTTGATTTTGTTGAATTTATAAAAAACAGAAATCTGAATGTCCGGTTCATTGAATTTATGCCCTTTGGAAATAATCAATGGGCACGTGACGGGTTTATAAGCTTTGATGAGATGAAGAACTTAATCGAATCCAAATATATTTTGAAACCGCTTATTACAGATGTTAACGAAGTTGCAAAAGATTTTTCAATCGAAGGGTATGAAGGAAAGGTAAGTTTTATTACTTCGATGTCAGAGCATTTTTGTAATACCTGCAACCGGTTAAGGATAACTGCCGACGGTAAACTGAGATTGTGCCTTTTTTCTACCGGTGAAAAGAATATCGATTTTAAAGCTTTGTTTAAGAATAATTATTCCGATAACGAAATTGTTCAATTATTACTTGAAGCAATAATATTTAAATGGGAAAAGCATCCTGAAGCAGAAGAGCTTACTATACTTGAGCATAACAACATGTTAAAAATAGGTGGATGATGAAAAAGAAATTTACACACACCGATGTAAACGGTAAAGTTAATATGGTCGATGTTACGGAGAAGAACGTAACATTGAGAACCGCCGAAGCATACTCGGAAGTTAAAGTTAGCGAAGAAGTGTTCAGGGCAATTAAAGAAAATAATGTTAAAAAGGGTGATGTTCTCACGGTTGCAAAAATTGCCGGAATTCAGGCAGCAAAAAAAACTGCCGGTCTTATTCCTTTATGCCATAATATTTTTATTTCGAAAATCGATGTCGATCTGAATTTAAATAAAGAGAAAACATGTGTTGAGATAAGTGTATTTGCTAAAACCGAAAGCAAAACGGGAATAGAGATGGAAGCTTTAACCGCAGCTTCCGTTGCTGCTCTTACTGTTTATGATATGTGCAAAGCCATCGATAAATCTATAGTTATTTCGGAAACAAAATTGATTTCAAAAACAGGCGGTAAAAGCGGCTCATATAATTTTAGTGATTTACAAAGGTAAGGAGTAAGAAATGGAAAGTAACTTAAAAGAAATGGAATCGGTTGTAAGCATTCCTGATCTAAACCTAATAGGAAAAGTTGTTGCTATTTCCATCAGCAGGAAAAAAGGAATACCGAAAAGGAATGTAAACTCTGCAAGATTAATTGCGAATCACGGGATAGAAGGAGATGCACATGCCGGCAACTGGCACAGGCAGGTTAGCTTTTTAGCAATTGAAAGCATCGAGAAAATGCGAAAGAGAGGATTACCGAATTTACGCCCCGGCGCATTCGCTGAAAATATAACAACTGAATTCTTAAACGTTCCGTCATTTGAAATTGGAACAAAGATAAAGATCGGTGATAGTTCCGAATTGGAGATAACACAAATAGGGAAAGAATGCCACGATAAATGTGCAATCTATTTTAAAGTTGGAGATTGTGTTATGCCGCGCGAAGGCGTATTTGCAAAAGTAATTAAATCCGGCGATATAAATGTTGATGATGATATTCACATCTGTCCCAAATAGATTGTTTATGATTAGCAGGGAAAAAATAAAATGGATTACAAGTATTAATCATGCTAAAGCTATGAGAGAAACTCATCCCCCTTTCTCTTGCCAAGAGAAGTGGGACAGGGGATTGAGTTTATAGATTTAGTAGAATATTTATCCAGCAGAAAAAATAATTTATACAACAGTGATAAGATTGTCGTTTAAAATAAAAAGTGAATGGTTGAATGAGTGATTGACTGAATGAATGAATGTATGTTTTTGTAGGGAGCAATTTTCTTAAATCATTCAATCATACATTCCATCCATCCATTCATTGCGTAAATATTTATAAATAGATTAACAATAAATAATTCTTTAATACTTCAACAAGTTAAAAGCTAATGATGATTTCATTCGAAGAAGCATCTAAAATTATTGGAAATGCTTTCAGGCAATTAAACCTTACTACCGAAAAAATCCCTTTCGATAAAGCATTGCACAGGACTTTAGCAGAGGATGTGCTTGCTGATATCGATCTCCCTCCTTTTAATAATTCAGCAATGGATGGAATTGCGATTAGGTTTAATGACAAAATTAGAAAATGGAAGATTGCAGGTGAGATTTCTGCGGGTAATTATGACAGTTATTCGCTTGATGAAAATTCAGCAGTTTCAATAATGACAGGGGCTAAGCTGCCTGAATATTGTAATACTGTAATTCCTATCGAAGATATTGATGTAAACGGGAATAAAGCTGTTCTTAAAGATAGTGCAATATTTAAAATTGGAATGAGCATTAGAAAAAAAGGGAGTGATCTGAGTAAAAATGAAATTGCAATTCCAAAAAATACTTATCTGCAGCCGAGACATCTTGCCGCCGCTGCATCCTGCGGAAAAGTCGAGTTAAAAGTATTTAAAAAATTACAAATCGGTGTTCTCGCAACAGGCGATGAGCTAATTCCTGTAGATGAAAAACCAACCGGCGACAAGATAAGGTTGTCGAACACTTATGCATTGCTTGCATCAATTAATGAGTTGAGCATGACAGGGATAAACCTGGGAATAGTAACTGATAAAAAAGAATTGTTACTGCAGAATATTGCCGAAGCGCTGAATAGCGAAATTGATATTCTTATTACAACAGGCGGTGTGTCGGTCGGTAAATTTGATTATGTGAAAGATGTATTTGAAGAATTGGGTGTAGATATAAAATTCTGGCGGGCGTACATCAAACCGGGTAAACCGATTGTATTCGGAGCATTTGATAAAGGCAATAAAACAAAACTTATTTTCGGACTCCCGGGCAATCCTGTTTCGAGTCTTGTTAATTTTGAAATATTTGTACGGGAAAATATCAACAAAATTTTTAATCAACCTGAAAGAGAACGGGTTAAAGCCGTTCTGCAAAACGATCTCAAAAAAGAGGATAAAAAACGGTATTTTATGAGGGGCATTTTAATTAAGAATAATGATGGTATTTATGAAGTTAGCTCCGCTTTCAGCCAATCGTCCGGTAACCTGGTAGAAATGAGCAAAGCCAATTGTCTGATGATAATCGAAGAGGGGATGATTAATCCTATAGAAGGAACAGAGATAGAATGTATAATGATATAACAGGAATAATTCTATCCGGCGGTAAAAGTTCAAGAATGGGCGAGAATAAATCGCTGATGAAAATTGACGGGGTTACGGTTATCGAGCGGGTTGTGAATTTAATGCTTTCATTATTCTCAAAAGTAATTCTGATTACTAACTCTCCCAATGATTATAAATTTCTCAAACTTCCCATCTATAAAGATATCTATCCTTACCGTGGTCCTTTAGCAGGAATTCATTCGGGACTTTATCATTCGACAACAAATATAAACTTTATTATTTCCTGCGATATTCCCTTAATGATCGATGAAATGATAAAATACATCATCGAATTTAACACAGATAAACCGATTAATATTTGCAAAGCAGACGGATTCATTCAGCAGCTTGTTGGTTTGTACTCAAAGTCCGTTCTACCCGCTGCGGAAAAGTTATTACTGGAATCAACAGAAGAAGAAAGCCGTCATAAGAAGCAGACTAAAAGAAAGTGCAAAGTTCTTTCATTGATTGATGTTGTAGGTGCAGAAATTATTGATGCCGAAAAACTTCAATTCTACAAGGAAGATATTTTCTTTAATATGAACAAACCGGAAGATTATTACAGGGTTTTAAAAATTATAAGTTCAAATTAAAGAACATCTGCTAAAAACAAATCGGATTTACAAGTATGTACTATTTTAATTGGTTTTCGGATTTTACCATAAACTCCTCTCTTTTTACGTGTCCCGACTTTTGCGGGAAGAGATGATAAAGGTGAGTTTATAATAAAACCAAAATCCGAAAACCAATTTGTAAAAGATATACTCATCATTACTACAGCTATTAGAGAAACCCATCTTACTTAAATTCCCCCTTATTTTTTCGAGAGAATGGGGTAGGGGGCTGAGTTCATCGGGTTAGTAAAATGTTTAACTAATATTAAATGATAAATATTTACTTAACCAAAAAACAATTTAGACATCAATGAATTAACCTTGAACTACCGGCTCGATTGTTAACAATTATTTAACATTATGTTAACTTTCTCTTTACATATAGTAATTTGAAATTATCTATAATTGCGGTGCTAATTATTTCATTTTTTAATTTAGGAGATATAATGTTAAAGCGATTACTATTAATCATTTTTAGCTTGAGCGTAATAACGTACTCCATCGCCCAGGAAAAACAAGAAAGTAAGGGAAAATTTAGTGGTTATATGTTTGGCGATTATTACTATTTCCTAAATAATCATAAAAATGATTTGAAAGATCAACGTGGTATATGGTTTAGAAGAATTTATTTTACTTATGATTATAAAATAAATAAAAGCTTTTCAACAAGATTAAGATTAGAGATGGGTAATGAATTTAACTTTGAAGAAGCAAAAACTATGGTTCCGTTTGTAAAAGATGCCTGGTTAAAGTATAAATTTTCTAAACAAGTATTTATTATAGGAATAAATCCAACCCCCACTTTCCAGATTCTCGAAAAATTGTGGGGTTACCGTTCAGTTGAGAAAACTCCCCTGGATCTTCAAAGAATGGCAAGTTCACGGGATTTTGGTCTTGCACTTAAAGGACAGTTGGATAATAGTGGCAAATTCAAGTATCATCTCATGTTTTCCAACGGCTCAAGCAACAAGCAGGAAATTAATAAAGGAAAATCCGGTTTACTTTCCGTAGCATTTTTTCCCACAAAAGAATTTGTAATTGAAATTTACGGAGATTATGCCGATCGCACAGGCAATACGGATTGGTACACACTGCAGGCATTTTTAGGTTACCAAACAAAAACTATTCGTACCGGGTTGCTGTTTGCCGATCAAACGAGACAGAAAGAAGATGCTGCTAATCAGAAATTAAGACTTGCTTCTTTCTTCCTGGTCGATGCTGTTTCCGAACACGTTTCGCTGCTTGGAAGAGTAGATAGAATTTTAGACCCGAATCCTCAAGGTGATAAAATATCTTTTGTTCCGTTTGATCCGACTGTTAAATCTACATTCTTTATTCTCGGAGCCGATTGGCATCCGGTAAAAGATGTTTCATTTATTCCTAATGTCGAAATTGTTAAATATGATGAAAACAATGAAGGTGTTTCACCTGCAAATGATGTAATTGGAAGAGTAACTTTCTTCTGGAAATTCTAAAATCCTGTGCTCCCTCCTTATTATTTTGGATGTCCTTTTTTTAAAGGGCATCCTTTTTTATTATAATCTAATAAAAGAATCTATTAATTTTATATAATAATTTTATGTAACTTTATTGAATTAAGTCGTACAGAAAATATATTTTGAAAAATTTATTCTTTTATGGGTTATAAAATATTTATACTCGGGTTAATATTAACGTCGAGAGTAATTATACCGCAAACTTCAATTGATTCGGTTTATATCGAAAACGGCTCAGTTAAGTCATCAAAAAAAACTATTGTCGATCATCCTAATCCATTAACAATTCAATTTAGTTTCTTACGTGGAGATTTAATTCCACATGCCAAGGAAGTATTAAACGTTAAAGGCAAACACCCAACCGAATACAAATTACTTTTCGGTTGGCAGATGCTATCTAAAAAAGTATGGGATAATTATCATAGTTACCCGAGGTTTGGTTTTTTCACCGAATATTTCGATACTGATTTTGAGGAAACACTAGGACACGGATATTCAGCAGGTATGTTTTTTACATATTTTTTCGGATTGCCGTCGGACTTTAATTTTATTGTTCAGGGTGAAGCCGGGTTAACATATCTTACAAAACCTTATAATAAGGAATTTCACCCGGAGAATATGTCATATTCTACATATCTGAACTACTCGTTACTTATAGGGGGAGGCATTAATTTACAATTCAGTAAATGGTTGGAACTTCAATTTCTAATAAGTATGAATCACAAATCGAATGCCGCATATTTGGAACCAAACGGTGGAATTAATTATCCCGCGATAAGTTTGGCAATCGGTTATGTTTTTAATCCTATCGATTTTGAACCTATACCGGGCGAAGATCCCTATTTAACTTCACCTAAGAAGAAAAGATGGGAGATTTCGCTTTCCGGAGGTATATCTTCTATGCCTTATCCAAAACCGGGGCAAGCAGCAATGATTAGTATCTCTTTTTTAAGAAGTGTTCAGGTTGCACGTCTTATTGCAATAACAGGCGGTGCGGAACTCGAATTTAACGGCAGGGCGAAAAAGTTGATGGAGAATTATTACACGAATATTAATTCGAGCTACTGGCGCACCTCTGTTCAACTTGGCGGTGAGTTTTTACTTGAGAAAACCATATTCGGAGTTCAACTCGGTATTTATTTTTACAGACAGTATGTTGAGGGTGATGATATATATCAGCGGTATTATTTGGTTTATAATATTTTTAAACACATTTATGCAGGAATAAGCTTTAAAGCTTATGGTCATTTTGCAGATCATCTTGATTTAAAATTTGCTTATTCGTTTTAAGAATCTTTCAACTTCTTATTAACACCCAATTTCAATTGGGTGAATATTGAGCTCGAAAACCCACAACGCATTAAACAACTTTAACCGTTTTGATAAGTATAAATTCATCCGTTCCCGTTCGATTTAAAGACCATGTGAAAATTAGTGTTTGCCTTGTAGCGTGACTTTTAAGACCGCGATTTTTATAAATAATAGCGAGCTAAAGCTCACTCTACAAGTTTGGCTTTAATTTTCACACAAGCTCTGAAAGGCGGGGTAAAATACGAACTCCCACACCTTTGGTTACAATGAAACGCCGTAATGTGGCTAAAGCCAAATTATTTTCTGTGCATTTTATAAATCGTCAGCTAAAGCAGACAGGAAGTGATAAATTTATTTTTTGTTGCTAAATATTTTTTTGAATAACGAACGCCGAACAAGGAATTTTGAATTTAGAAGTTTTTCACATCTATTCCCGTTCGCTTCAGCGAACGGTTTACTAAAGTACAACAAACACTCAAGGGGCTTTAGCCCCATTAAACACCGCAATGTGGCTAAAACCGTATTTCTCTTCCGCTTACAAGTTCCCTGACTTAAAAGTCGGGGGAATTAAGTTGACGAAAATCCGCCAAAAGCTCGAGAACCCTTAAGGTAAAATTCCAATACACAAATCACAAAAATCGAATAAATCTCAATTTACAAACTTCAAATACAAAACTGTTTGAAAATTAGAAATTGAAATTTGAATATTATTTGATATTTGAAGATTGAGATTTGTAATTTGGACTTGTACGCCCGGAAGGATTCGAACCCTCAACCTCCTGATCCGTAGTCAGACGCTCTATCCAATTGAGCTACGGGCGCAAAGAATATTTTTACGTTGCAAATATAATATTTAGCCATCCGATTTACAATTTAACAATTCAGTATCAATGTAATTTATGGATTTGTAACATCGAAATTCCAAAATGACATTTTCTAAATTTAATGTTTGAAATTTATACTTTCGACTTTTTACCTTATTCATTAGAGTAAAGCAGATTTTTTTCATATTTTTAAGCACACTTATTTGATAATAATTTAAAGGAATAAGTATGTTCAAAGGAGTAGGAACAGCACTGATTACACCGTTCAAAGAAGATCTCTCTGTAGATATCGATTCACTAAAAAAAATTGTAGGGCATCAATTGGAAAATAAAATCGATGCATTAATTGTCCTGGGCACAACCGGCGAATCTCCTGTAATAAACTATGATGAACGAAGGAAAATAATAACCGCTGTTGTAGAGGAAGCTACGGGAAAAGTTCCTGTTATTGTTGGCACCGGAACGAACGATACGAAAAAAGTTGTTGAACACAATAAACAGGCAGAAGACCTGAAAGCAGACGGTCTGCTAATTGTAAACCCGTATTACAATAAAGGCACGCAGGCAAGTCTTGTAGAGCATTATAAATTTATTGCCGAACGGGCGAAGCTTCCGATAATTCTTTACAACGTTCCTTCCAGAACAGGTATGAATATTTTACCTGAAACTGCGATAAAAATACATAAAGCAAACCCAAACGTTGTTGCTGTAAAGGAGGCAAGCGGAAACATATCTCAAATTGCGCATTTGATCTCGATCAAACCTGAAACTCTTTCAGTACTTTCCGGTAATGATGATCAAACGCTTGCTATAATGGGCTTGGGCGGCGATGGAGTTATTTCCGTATTTTCTAATCCGTATCCTTCCCGGATGAAGCAAATTGCAGATGCGGTTTTAAAGGGAAGCATAAAAACAGCACAAAAATTTAATAATAAATACCTCGCTATGATGAACGCTCTTTTTACTGAGACGAGTCCCGCACCCGTTAAATATGTTATGCACCGGCTCGGATATTGTGAAAATGTTTTAAGACTGCCGTTGCTTAAAGTCCCGGTAAATGTCGAAGGTATTTTAGACAAAGCAATGCAATCAGTTTAAAGGATAAGAAATGGAGTATGGTGTAATTGGTGCCTCGGGAAGATTGGGAACCGAAGTGGTTAATCTTTTTAATGAAAAAAAACATAACCTCGTTTTTACTTATGATGTTGACGGTGAATGGAAAAATCAAGAACCTGATTTATTAATCGATTGTTCTCTTCCCGAAGTATTTGATACGAGCATAAGCTACGCCCGTGAATTTAATGTTCCTTTTATTATTGCAACTACCGGGTTAACGGAAGATAACTTTAGTTTGCTGAAAAAATATTCGAAGCAATTCCCAATTGTGCAGAGTTACAACTTTTCTCTCGGAATTCAGGTTCTTCTAAAACTTACTGAAACTGCTAAAAATATTTTAACCGGTTATGATGTTGAAATTTAAGAAACGCATCATAGATTCAAAAAAGATAAACCATCGGGAACGGCTAAGATGATACAAAAATTGTTTGAGGGGAAAGAGATTAACACTTCATCATTGCGATTGGGAAATGTACCGGGTGATCATACAGTAATATTTGGAGGATTAGGTGAAGTCCTGTCAATTTCGCATCGCGCACTATCGCGCAGAACTTTTGCTGAAGGAATTTTGCTCTCAGCACAGTTTGCTTTGAAAAAGAAAAAAGGTTTTTATTCCTTTACAGATGTTGTTTTTAATAAATGATCAAATATCAAATTTCAAAAAACAAATAAATCTCAATGACCAATATTCAAAATTCCAAACCTAAATATGACCTTGAAGAAAGGACATTTATTTTTGCTAAGGATGTGAGGAATTTTATAAAAACTTTACCAAAATCTACAGCAAACTTTGAAGATGGAAAGCAATTGATAAAAGCTTCAGGTTCTGTTGGTGCAAATTATAGAGAAGCAAACGAAGCATTGATTAAAAAGGATTTTATTATGAGAATCAAAATAAGCAGAAAAGAAGCAAAAGAAAGTAAATACTGGTTGAGGTTAATTCTGGAAACAAATCATTTGGAAAATGAAGATGAATTAAAATGATTGATACAAGAAGCCAATGAGTTGAAGAAAATATTTTCTTCTATCGTTGAAAAATCTAAATAAAACTTTTTTGGAATTTGAATATTTGAAATTGAACATTATTTGTTATTTGATGCTTGTATTTTGTTATTTTCATGAATTCTTCAATTATCTTAACTGAGTTTGATAATTAAGCAAAATAAAAATACTTAATGGAAAGAATAAAATGGATTCACATGAAATAATCAGAAAAATATCGGAGGCAGAGAAAAAAACTCCTGCAAAAGTTTATCTGCAGGGAGAGCTGGGAAAAATTAATTTTAGAAAATTGGATTTTTACGGCTATGATAAATCAGGAATTCTGTTTTGCGAATATTCTGAATTCGCAGATTTTTATAATCAGAATAAACAGTACATAACAAAACATAAAATAGAAGTGGACCGCCGTAACTCTGCAATTCCAATGGCTGATCTTACAAAATATAACTGCCGCATCGAACCCGGAGCCATTATTCGCGACATGGTTGAGATTGGCGATAATTGTGTGATAATGATGGGCGCCGTTTTGAATATCGGAGCGGTCATCGGCGAAAAGACGATGATCGATATGAACGTAGTTGTAGGCGGCAGAGCGATTGTAGGGAAAAATTGTCATATCGGTGCGGGAACAGTTTTAGCGGGAGTAATTGAACCGCCAAGTGCTAAACCTGTAATAATTGAAGACGATGTGCTGCTCGGAGCAAACGTTGTTATTCTTGAAGGTGTTCGCGTGGGAAAGGGTTCAGTGGTAGCCGCAGGTTCTGTTGTAATTAATGATGTAGAACCTCTTACAGTTATGGCTGGCGTTCCTGCAAAACCGATAAAAAAAGTAGATGATAAAACAAAAAGCAAAACCCAGTTGATGGAAGAATTGAGGAAATTATAATTGGCAATTATCGTTCAGAAATATGGCGGCAGCAGTGTTGCTGATTTAGATATGCTGAAAAAAGTTGCTGAGATGGTAGCTGCCGTTAAAAACAAAGGTTATGATGTTGTTGCTGTGGTTTCGGCAATGGGAAAAACAACAAACTCTCTTATCGAACTTGCCAAATCAATTTCACCCAATCCGGATAAAAGAGAAATGGACATGCTTCTCAGTACGGGCGAGCGCACAACTATGTCGCTTCTCTGCATTGCTTTAAATGATCTGGGTATAAAAGCAATTTCACTTACCGGTTCGCAAGCAGGAATTATTACAAATGATCGGCACAACGATGCGAGAGTTATAGAAGTACGTCCGTTTCGTGTGCAGGATGAAATAGCAAAAGGGCAGGTGGTTGTGATCGGTGGATTTCAGGGAGTAAGCTACAAACGTGATATAACAACTTTAGGCAGAGGCGGTTCCGATACTTCTGCAGTTGCTCTTGCTGCTGCTTTAAATGCTGAGCGTTGCGAAATTTATTCCGATGTTGATGGCGTTTACACTACCGACCCGAATATGATTAAAGGCGCCAAACATTTACCTGAATTATCATACCAGCAAATACAAGAGATGAGCGAAGCAGGTGCAAAAGTTCTTAACGCTCAAGCTGTGCAATATGCGAAGGAAGCAAAAATTACACTTCACGCAAGGAGTGCTTTTAATCCCGGGAAAGAAACAATTATAAAGGAAGTATCGAATAAAGAATCATCAGGTGTACGTGCAGTTGTTTACGAAACTGATATTGCAAGAGTGATAATTAACGATCCTTCAAAAATAGAAATGGCAGCTCAAATTCTCGAGGAAAATCAAATTCCTATGAAGGAATTTCAGTATTCCGCCCTGGGTAAAGATGCAGGATATAAAAGCTCATTCATAATTTCAAAAAGTAATGTGTACAATTGGGAAGATGTACGTGATACGCTAAACAATAAATTAAAAGATAATATTTATTTAAACGAAAGTTTTTCCACTTTGTCAATAATCGGTGAAGGATTCAGCCTCAGCAACACTGTGTTACTTGAAACTTTAAAACTTTTGCGTGATAATAACATTGAATATTACGGTGTCGGTACAACATCATTTAGAATCTCCATTCTTGTTGAAAGAGATTTGCTGGACGAAGCAGTTAAAGTTTGCCATGATTATTGGGTAAAGTAACTTCATTGAAGGTTTTAATTGTGTTGTCGGATTTTAAGCAGACCACAGTTTCAACTGTGGGTATATGGATAACAAAAAATATTTCGAGTTAACCGTTTTAACGGTTTATAAAAACTACTGATCATTGTGAGTAATTGATAAAAGAGTTATACTTTTATGAAGAAGAAGAAGAAGAATATCGTTCGTTACCAAGAAGAACAAATATTAACCAAATCCAAGACCAATTGGAAAAAGTTCGATGAATTATCTGATAAACAAATAGATACATCAGAAATACCTGAACTTGATAAGGAATGGTTTAAGAATGCAAAAATAGTTATGCCCGAAAAGAAAAAAGCAATATCCTTAAGAGTAGATAAGGATGTTTTAGAATGGTTTAAAAGCAAATCAAAAGGTAAGGGATATCAAACATTTATGAATGCTGTTTTAAAAGCATTTGTAGAAGCTCAGAAAAAAAACACATAATACTAATTATTTATTTTGTTCCGTGCAATCCGATTTCATGCAATTAACATTCTACTAAATTCAGGGAACAGCTTTTCATAAAATCATTTACTAAAATAAAAATGATGACGAAATCCAAAGGCGAAATAATTCTCTATAAATCACCAGAGGGTGATACTGAAATTAATGTAAAATTAAAGGAAGAGACTGTTTGGTTAACAATTATTCAAATAGCAACACTATTCAAAAAAGCCAGAACAACTATACTTGAACATATTAAAAACGTGTATTTAGAGGGAGAACTTCAACAAGCTTTAACTTGTCGGAAATTCCGACAAGTTCAAAAAGAGGGAAAGCGAACCGTGACCCGGGAAATCGAGCACTATAACCTTGATGTAATAATCTCAGTTGGCTATCGTGTAAAATCGAAAAGGGGTACTCAATTCCGAATTTGGGCAAACAAAATACTGAAAGATTATTTGATAAAAGGTTATGCTCTCAACGAGAAAAAATTAAAAGAGCAGACAGATCGAATAAAAGAACTGGAAAAAACGCTCGATATATTTTCAAATGTGGTGGAATCATATCGATTAAAGCAGGATGAATTTGCCGGAATATTAAAAGTTGTGAAGGATTATACTTATGCATTAGATATATTAGACCGTTTCGATAAGAGAAGTTTAAGAATATCGAGTACTAATAAAGAACTCTTATTCAAAATATCTTATGAGTCAGCTAAAAAAGTTATTAGAAAAATGAAAGAGAAATTTGGCGGTTCGAATTTATTTGGGAGAGAAAAAGATAAATCTTTCAGAGGAACAATTGGAGCAATTTATCAAACATTTGGTAAAAAAGAATTGTACCCAAGTTTAGAAGAAAAGGCAGCTCATCTTTTATACTTTACAATAAAGAATCATTCTTTTGTGGATGGCAATAAACGTATTGCAGCAGCTTTGTTTTTATGGTTTCTTGAAATGAATAATTATCTTTACACGAAAGACGGAAGAAAAAGGATTGCAGATAATGCTCTCGTTGCACTATGCCTGCTCATTGCAGAAAGTAATCCAAAAGAAAAAGATATAATAGTAAAAGTTGTTGTTAATCTTATCAATAAAAGAAACTGAACAAATTTTGAATTCTTTAACTCCATCACAACTTCGCCACAAGCTGCATCAAAATCCCGAGTTAGCTTTTATCGAGTTCAAAACTACCGAGCTAATTATCAGCGGCGTAAAAGCATTGCCGGGAAGCGATAAATTAATAATCCACACACCCTTTCCCACAGGCGTTTTATTCGAATATAAAGTGAATGATGATCCTTTCATTCTTTTTCGTGCAGATATTGATGCGCTTCCAATCAAAGAAGAGAATGAAATTGATTTCAAATCCACAAATGATTTTATGCATGCCTGCGGACACGATGTGCACACTTCTATTCTTTATTCATTTTTAGAAAATGTGTTAAGGAAGAAACCGAATCAGAATATTCTCTTTTTATTTCAACCGGCGGAGGAAGCGGGCGGCGGTGCAATGCAGTTTTATAAAACAGGGGTGTTCAATCAATTTAATGTTAAAAATGCTTTTGCTCTGCATGTAACCGATGAATATCCTTTCGGAACAATTGCATCGACAAAGGGAGTTTTGTTTGCATCTGCTTTAGAAATTGATATCGAATTCATCGGTGAAAGCTCTCACGTTGCTTTTCCTGAAAAAGGAAAGAATGCATTTAATGCTATGAGAAAATTTCTCGATGAGAATGATGAGCTATCCAAAAATTATAAAGATAAATTACTATTTGGTATCGGTAAATATGTTTCCGGCACTGTGAGAAATATTGCTCCCGGTTACGCAAAATTAGAGGGTTCCATTCGTGGGTTAAGCAGTGAATTAATTGATGAATACTTATCAAAACTTATTGCGATTCTTAAGAAACTTAAAACTGTAACAGGTGTCGATTACAAAATAACAAAAGGCGCTCACTATCCCGAGGTAATCGTTGATGATAAATTATTTGATCATTATTCAAAGGAATTATCGAAGCAATATAATTTTATAGATTGCGGAGCAAAAATGACCGGTGAAGATTTTGGTTTTTTTTCACAGATGTTTCCGTCCTTTATGTTTTGGCTCGGCACTTCGAAAGGGGAGCAGTACAGTTTGCACAATCCCAAATTCCTGCCACCGGATGAGGCTATTGAAGTTGGGAAGAGCGTTTTTGTAGAAATATTAAATTCTGTAAGTAAACTCTTATAAAATTATTGATGAATTTATTTCACGCAAAGCCGCAAAGAGTGCAAAGTTTAAAAAAAATATAAGTTTTATCAATTTTAATGTTTATTATCTTTTATATTTAATATGAAACTCATTAATCTTATATTTATCATAAAAATGGAAGAATATTATGAAAAACAAAGAAATTATATTTATAGTTGAGGAATCTTTAGACGGTGGATATGAAGCAAAAGCAGTTGGACATTCTATTTTTACAGAAGGCGAAACTGTTCCCGAATTAAAAGAGAATATAATTGAAGCAGTTCGATGTCATTTTGATGAAAAAGATATGCCGTCTCTTATTCATCTCCGGTTTCAGAAAGAAGAAGTTATCACTTTATGAAAATCCCAAGGGATATTAACGGGAAGGAAATAATAAGAAAACTTAGAAAGTTAGGATATGAACAAACGAGGCAATCCGGCAGTCATATAAGATTAACGGCAACGATTGAGGGTAAAAAACATCACATTACTATTCCAAATCACAATCCAATAAAAATAGGTACTTTAAATAATATACTAAAAGATGTAGCTCTTCATCATAATAAATCCAAAGATGAAATAATTAAAAGTCTATTTTAATTTGCCACATGTGTAAGCGCAGTGTATGTAATAGGAATCATTCATCAGTAACGAACTCACAGCCCTTAGGTATTTCCGGTTTAACAAGTAACGTATCTTCTCTAAGTAAATGAACTGTACCAGTGGGCATATTTTTCTTTTTTACAACGTATTTTTTAAAAGTAAACGAAACAGGTACAACTCCTGCTGTTTTAGCTTTACTGTGATAGGCAGCTAATGCAGCGGCTTTCTTTAATACACTTTTGGGGATAGCTTCTTTTGTATTTTCAACACGAAGTACAACATGCGAGCCGGAAACACTTCTTGCATGAAACCAGTAATCATTTTGTTTGGCGAAACGTGTTGTAAGCAAATCGTTGTTTTTGCTGTCTTTGCCAACGTAAACATTAAATTTATTATCAATTATATAATGTTTAAACTTCTGTTTAATATCATCTTTGCTTTCGACGTAATCTTTATCTTTAATTTTCATCTTTTTCATTAATTCTTTCAGTTCATTTATTTCTTCAATTGATTTTAATTTCGTTTCGGTTTTTCTGAGTTCATCAAATTTATTTTTTGTTTGTTCCAATAGTTGAATCGATTTTTTCCTGTTTATTTTTTCAGATTTCGCTTTGTCAAAATAATAATCCACATTCTTTTTTGCAGGCAGCTTTGGATTTAACTTAATAATAACTTTCTCATTTGCAGCATACACATTTTCAACTTCAATGGATTCCATCCCGCTTTTTATTTTACTAATATTTATCAAAAGAAGATTACCGAGCTGCTGATATTTTTCTTCTTTGTTTTCTCTTTTTACAGCAGCAGTTAGGTTGTTTAATTTGTTGGCAGTGCGCTTTAATTCCCTGTCAAGGTGTTTGTAAATTATTCTTAATAATCTATGTTTTTCGGATAAAAATCTTTTCTTTGATAAGAAATAAGATTGTGCTTCAATAAGAGTATCGAAAGATTTTTTCCCCGTGTATTCAAAAATATCAAACGTATCCGGTGCAATGTGTATTTCACCGGAATGTTCATTTATATAAACAGAAATCTTTTCATTTAAAATTTCTTTTAGAATTTGTTTGAGAACAGCACTTTTATCTTCTTCTTCCGATACTCTTCTTTTCAATTCTTTTATGATGTCATTACTTATAAAAGGATAGGTTTTCTTAATATCATTATAAAAATCTGTTTTAGATATTTTTGAAAGATCGGGATAGTTACTTCCGGTTAAATAATTTTTAGATTGAAATTCTCTTATCATATTTGCGAGAACTTCGGCATCTGTTTTTTTGAATACTTCGTATTTATGAATGGAATAAGAAGTGATTACATTAGTGAACTTTCCCCTCACCGTAAAATAAATACAAGCATCATCTAAATTAATTTCAATTATACGATCATCATCTGCAATTCCGAATGAATGAATTCGTTGCCTTCGAACAGTGTCGAAAAATTCTACACTGTTTTTTTTCGCTCTTGTATAACTCGTTCTAATGTTTATGTGCGGCTGACCGGGATTGACGTATAACTCTATAAATTTAGTTGAGAGATTATTTTCGCATTCAATAATCAATTTATCTTTTTCCTGCGAAAAGAGATTCATTACTTTATAATCAGATATTAACCGATTCGCTTCAATCACAAATCTATTCAGGAAGAAATAATTCTTTATCATATTGTTTTAAATATAAAGATTCCACAATAAAATCAATTAAGAAAACTGTTCCGCAATTATCTTCATTGCTTTATAAAGTTAATAAGACTATATATAGACTAAAAAAGGACTGATAATTGAAACTGATTGAATCGATAAAATCTATCATTTACTTAAAAGCAAATGCTGCATAATTACTAGAACAAATAAATGAGCAGCGACAAACTTATTTCATTACACAGAATGGGGAAGCAAAGGTTGTTGTGCAGGATATAAAACTTTACGAAAAAATGCAAAAGGAATAAGAGAAACGTTTAATGCTCTTCGAAACGAATTAAAACACTCAAAGTAATTATGAATAGACTAAATGCATCCTTTTTTATTGCCTGAGTAATAACAACGGAAAAAAGTTTAACTTATAAAAAAGCCCGTTTATTACGGGCTATTATAAAGTTTCTAATC
This sequence comes from bacterium BMS3Abin03, assembly GCA_002898075.1. Taxonomy (GTDB): domain Bacteria; phylum Bacteroidota; class Ignavibacteria; order Ignavibacteriales; family Ignavibacteriaceae; genus BMS3ABIN03. The sequence continues at coordinate 400 of BDSV01000096.1, read as the reverse complement.
AGTAGCTTTTTTAAGCCGCTTGAGAAATAAAAGAATAAGTCCTGCTGATATTAAAGAGGTTACCACCAGCAGCAAAAAGAATTGCCACAGTTCCCAGTTCTGATAAAATCTGCCAATAAAACCTGATAAATAATTACCAATTGCAGTGGAGGCAAACCATCCGCCCATCATTAAACCTTTCATTTTAGGTGGTGCTACTTTAGATACAAAAGATAATCCCATTGGGCTTAAAAATAATTCAGCAATTGTTAATGTAAAGTATGAAGAGATTAACCAAAACGGGCTAACAGTTATAGGGGAAACTCCACCATTTAAACTATGTACAGAAGATAAACCCGTAGAGGCAAATACCATTAAGAGAAAAGCAATTGCTGAAATAACCATTCCCCAGCCAATTTTA
>BDSV01000095.1 GCA_002898075.1 bacterium BMS3Abin03 | reverse complement strand
TTTAATGTGTTTATAATCTTAAATTATCATTTCCCTAAAAAGACTCGGGAAATTATACACCAAGTTAATAGCGTCATAATTATACATTTTGCCTAACAGCCTCAGCCGGATTTAATTTAAGAGCTTTTCTTGCCGGTAAAATAGAAGCCATAATTGCAGTTACAATTACTAATGAGCCTATCAAAATATAATAAGTAAAACCAAGCATCGGATGCACAAACGAGCTGTAACCGAGTGCGTTCAATCCTTCCGAAACAGCCGATAGATCTATGCCGGTTTTATGAGTAACGGTTATTGCAACCCAGCTAAGAAAAAGTCCTGCTGCACCTCCCGTAATTGATAAGAAAATAGTTTCCAGCATTATCATTAAAAATATTTTCAGTTTACTCATTCCAATAGCCATTAACATACCAAGCTCTCTAACTCTTTCCATTATAACCATCAGCATTGTATTAACGATACCGAAACTTAATGCTACAAGAATTATTATAAGAAATATCATCGAATATTCAATAAACATTTCGTTAATTAGTTTTAATGCAGGTTGAATTTCCACCCAAGTTTCTACGTCTAATTTTTTTTCGCTTATTGCTCGGTTGAAAATCTTTTTAATTTTATTGGCAATTAAATCGGTCTGATCGTTATTATTTAACAAAACAGCAATTTCCGTTGTTTGTTCTGAAGGAAAACCGATTAATTTTCTCAAGTCATTTTTTAATACAAACACATTGGACAAATCAAAATTTGTACTTTCCGTCTTGAAAATTCCAACGATCTTAAAAGCTCCGTATGTAATATTGCCGGACATATCTAATGCGGCAATTACAATTTTCGATTTTACTTTTACATTTAATTTATCGGCTAATTTTTGTCCGATAAAAATTTGATATTTTTTACCGGGTATTAAATAAGTTCCATAAACTATTTTTTTGTAAAGAGTGGTAACATTTTTCTCCTTTACAGGATTAATTCCATTAATAGTTATTCCGGCGCCGGTAATGGCGGAACTAACCATAGCCGTACTTTTGATTCTCGAAGTTGCTGCCCGCACACCATTTATTTCTTCAATTTTTTTAATAATTGAATCCGGTGAATCTATTGTATATTTAACTTCGTTATTCAACCTGTATTTTGGATTATGAAGTTGTATATTGGAAATTTGCGTTTTGATGGTAGCATCAATTTGATGCTGAACCATTCCGTTAGCAAAAGCCAAATAGAACAGACCTCCCAATAATCCGAGCGAGATAGAAAGAATTACAATCAGACTTCTTAATTTATTCCGCCAAACATTTTTCCATGCAATTGAAAGTAACATAAAGTTTACGTTTAACTCCTCATAGCTTTTAAAACATTAAATCTTAAAAGGACTGAAAGCGGATATAGTACTGCAATAATGGAAATAATAATCACTGAAATTGTTTGAATAATAAAAATATTGGGTTCAAGTGAAAAAGGAAGTATCGGTTCAGCCCCAAATGCTATCATATAAGATGCAAGATCCCCGGTTAAAGGTATCGGGTGGTAAAATAAATAAAGCAGCAAAGGATATGTAACTAACAATCCCGCTAAGATTGCTACAATACCGATAAAAACAGTTTCCCAAACAACCATAGTCAAAAGTTTTGTTTTTTTCATCCCTACGGCAATCATAATTGCAAATTCTTTCCTTCTTTCCATCGTCATCATCATAACGGTTCCAAAAACGCCGAAGCCGATTACCATATAAAGAATAGCAATCATAATTATACCGCCGACGTTATCGCTTTCTATAGCTTGTACCATTTCACGGTTCATATCCTGCCAAGGCATTACTTCATAATTATTACCCAATTTTCCCCGAAGCATTATTATTGTTTTATCCTCATTCCCCGGATTATTTAACATCAATGAAATAGAAGTAATGCGGTTTGGCGCGGCATAAAAATATTGGCTTTCCTTTAACGGCATTAGTATTAGCTGATTATCCAACTGCGGTATCGGGAAATGAAATATCCCTTTAATCGGGTATTTTGCGGCTGCCGTAATTCCGTGGTAACCTTGACCAATTAGCACTAACGTATCGTCCACACTAAGCTGCAGAAACTCGGCTAATTTATCTGAAACAAGAACCGCTTTATCATTGCTTTTGAAATATTTTCCCTTAATTATTTTTTTAGAATAATGATTTAAACTATCTTCTAATTTCGGGTTTGTGCCGATTATCACCGCTCCTTTTGTATGTTTACCCGAAGAAGCAAGGGCAAAAGATTCAAGACGCGGAAGAGTTAGTGTTAAATTTTTATCGCCTGATAAAAGATTACGGAGTTTCGTAGTTTCTACGAATGTTTCGTTTATAGATTTATTATCCCAATAACCTTTTTTATGTATCTGTATATATCCGGTTGAAAGCTTTACGGTATTGGCAATCATATTTGCATAAGTTCCTTTCTGCATTGAACGAGTAAACAGTGAAAGAACAACTGCAATAAAAATAGAAAGCATCATCAGAATTGTACGCCTTTTATTACGCCAAATATTTCGCCATGCCATTTTTAAAATTGTATTCATTTTCTATCGTAGTCGCTTCATATTTTGTTGAGAAAAAAATCTATCGGGTATCGGTTTATTAAATACAACATTAATTAATTTAAGAATTGTTTTGTTGCCTTTTTTATCCATGGGGATCATAGTAAATTTTGTTGGTAAAGTTCTACTACCCATTTTTTTGATTTCGCTGCCTAATTGTTTATTTATCAAAGTACCTGTTTCATCAAAATATTCAATCTGCAATTCATAATAACCTTTTTTGGATACCCACATAAGAATTTTACCCCATACTACCGCTGCGTTCGGTTTCGGTGTCAGTTCAATTTTATAACAATCATAACCATCCACTTTTTCAGAACCAATAATTTTATGTGTGTAATCAACAACTATTGATGATTCTTTTAATAAATCGTCATTTGTGAAATCCGAACCCATCCAGGACTGCATCATCATGGAAGGCGGAATTTTTATCATCCTCCCGATCGAAGGCATCCAATTCCACAATTCATTTTTTCGTTTAAGAAATACTTGCCCTTTTTCCCGTGCCGGTGCGGTAATCAAAATCATATAATAATCGGTTCCCTTCGACCACACTTTCATTGTAACTTCACGCGACCAGTCAGGACGAACAACCTTCATCTTGTTAATTCCCTGCGAAGTTTTCCCCATAACAAGATCATTTGCTTTTTTAACAATTTCTGTTGCATTCTGCCCGAATAATAAAAACGGTACAAAAACAAACAAAAGTAAAAAAAATATCTTTCGCAAAATAACCACTCCTTGTTTTAGCAATGACTAAACGTTCAGTCAAAACATAATTAAAATATATATTATTGTCAAGAAAAAATAAATTTTCATCTTGACAATTACAAAAAAAAAAAAATATTATTATGATTGAACGTTTATT
>BDSV01000094.1 GCA_002898075.1 bacterium BMS3Abin03 | reverse complement strand
AAGAGTTAACGGAATAATTAGCTGGCTGAAATTTCCACCTGAAACGAGACCGCACTTTTTAACGTTGTACTTTGAAGCAACTGATAACGCAGGACATAAATTCGGGCCCGATTCGCCGGAAATTAACCTTGCGATAGCAAGACTTGACAGCACCTTAGGTTTGCTGTTTGAGAAATTGAAGGCAATAAATATGCTCGATAGCGTAAATATTATTTTAGTTTCAGATCATGGAATGACTTCCGTAAGTAAAGACAGGGTAATTAACATTGAAGAATTGTTACCCGGCTATGAATGTAAATATTTAAATTCCGGTCCCGTTATGATGATCCAGCCAAAAAAAGATGAAGTAGAAAAAGTGTATAATTTACTTAAAGAGAACGAGCATCATTTTAAAGTTTATAAGCGTAAGGAAATGCCCGCATATTATCATTTTTCGGATAATTATTTAATATATGATTTGATTGTTGTGGCAGATTTGGGCTGGAGTGCATTAAAAACCAAAGATATAAAACGTATGAAACGGAAACCGATAAAAGGGAATCACGGTTACGATAATCATCAAACAGATATGCAGGGGATTTTCTTTGCAATGGGTCCGGCAATTAAAAAACATTACTCAACCGGCACCTTAAATTGTATTGATGTCTATCCGCTTCTCTGTAAGATTTTCAATATAATTCCAAACTCAAATATAGATGGTAAGCTTGATCGTATCGAATTTATTTTAAACGAAAATTAAATATATTTATGAATATTCTCAATTTGCAATATGAAAAATACAAGCTCGCTAACGGGCTGGAAGTTATTCTTCATCAAAATAAATCGCTGCCCTTAGTTGCGGTAAACGTCTGGTACAAAGTTGGCTCTGCCTGCGAAGTTGAGGGGAAAACAGGTATCGCTCATTTATTCGAGCACATGATGTTTCAGGGTTCTGAAAATGTTCCCAAAGAAATGCACTTCAGAAACATACAGGAAGCGGGCGGAACTTTAAACGGCTCAACCAGCGTGGACAGGACGAATTTCTTTGAAAAGCTTCCGGCTAATTATCTTGAACTTGCTTTGTGGCTCGAATCGGACCGGATGGGTTTTTTTCTTCCTGCCCTGACACAGGAAAAACTCGATAATCAAAAAGATGTTGTGAAGAACGAACGGCTTGAAAGATATGATAACCAACCTTACGGACTTGCATGGGAACTGATTCTAACAAATCTTTATCCGAAAGGTCATCCTTATAGCTGGGCTACGATTGGATTCTTAAATGATATAACAGGTTATACACTCGACGATGTCAAATCGTTTTTCAAAAAATATTACGCTCCGAATAACGCATCTCTCGTAATAGCAGGCGACTTTGATTCCGACGAAGTAAAATTGCTGATAGAAAAATATTTTTCCGGCATTCCCCACGCTGATAACAGTGTACAAAAAGATGTGCATCTTTTTAAATTGAAGGAAAATAAAATTTTAACACACCGGGATAATGTGCAGTTGGAAAGATTGTATCTTGCCTTTCCTACCGTAAAAGTATTCGATGAACATGATGCTTCGCTTGATGTATTATCGGATTTGCTTGCCGGTTCTAAAAATTCACGATTATACAAATCGCTTGTTTTTGAAAAAGAGATTGCGCAGGATGTTTCGGCTTTTCAATTTTCCGGCAGATTCGGAGGGCATTTTAATATTATTGCAACGGCTAAGCCGGGGAACTCTCTCGACGATCTGAAATCGGAAATATTTAAAGAGCTTGATCTCATCGCAAATAAAGGGGTAAATGAAAATGAACTGGTAAGATCAAAAAACGGAATAAAATCAGGATTCGTTTTTTCGCTGCAAAACCTTGAGCATCTTGCCGACCAGATGAACGCTTATAATTTTTACATTAATGAACCTAATTCCTTTGCTTTCGACTTAAACAGGTACAACAGCGTAACCGATAGCAGCATAGTCGATGCGGTTGAAAGCTATCTTAAAGATCCTTTTGTCGAACTAAGAATAATTCCCGCGAGCAACAGTAAATGAAATTAAACAGAACAATAAAACCTGCACCTTCTAAAGATTTAAATTTTGTTATGCCATCTGTTGAAAGTTTTGAACTGGATAACAAATTAAAAGTGTATTTCATCAAAAAAGATACACTGCCAATAGTTAGATTAAACATAATTATAAATGCGGGAAATAAATTCGACCCTGAGAATAAAAAGGGACTGTCAAACTTATTGTCGATGTGTATAGATGAAGGTGCCGGAGAATTTGATGCGTTACAACTTAGCGAACAATTCGATCTTATCGGGGCACAATTTTCGGTTTATTCCAACAGCGATACTTTACAATTAATTGTGCAAACACTAACAGAAAATTTCGGCAGAGCCATTGAGCTTTTATCGATGATTTTAATTGATCCGCATTTACATAAAAACGACTTCGAACGCGAAAAAAGAAAAATTATTACAAGATTAAAACAGTTACAGGACGAGCCGGAATTTCTTGCTAATGCCGCATTACAGAAATATCTCCTGGGCAGCAATAATCCTTACTCATATCCTACTATCGGCAAGATCGATAACATAACCAAAATTACGGATGAGGATGTCGTTTCATTTTACAATTCAACTGTTAAGCCGGGTAATACATTTATGGTTGTTGCAGGTGCCATCTCAACCGAAGAGCTGAAAGATAATTTATCACGGAATTTTAATAATTGGTCGAATACCGAATTCCGGTTAAATATTTCTATTGGTACAAATAAAGATTTACGTAAAGTTTACGTTATAAATAAAAAAGATTCGGTACAAACGGAAATAAGAGTTGGTCATCATACTTCCGGAAGAGGTTCGAAGGATTATTTCAACAAACAGATTCTGAACACAATTCTTGGCGGACAGTTTACAAGCAGAATAAATCTTAACCTTCGCGAGAAACATGGATACACATACGGTGCCGGATCAAGCTTCAATTATTATAAAGAGTCGGCTTACTTCTCGGTATCTACTTCGGTGGGAATAGAAAATACCGCAAATGCGTTGAAAGAAATTATGTTTGAGCTTGAACGCATTCGCGAAGGAGTAACCCCCGAAGAATTAGACTTTGCCAAAGATTCGATCATTAGAAAATTCCCGCTTAACTTCGAAACTTACAGGCAGGTTGCTTCTAATTTCATCGGGAAAGTTATTTTCGATTTGCCCGACGATTACTTCGATACATACATCGATAATATTAAAGCTGTAATTTTAGAAGGGGTAAATGAAGCAGCGGTTAAATACATTAAGCCGGACGTGGTTTCAATTATTCTGGTAGGTGATAAAGACAAGCTGAAAAAACAGTTGAGTACGGATGGTTTTGGAGATGTTATTTTTACAGAGTTAGAATTGTAAGTTCATTATTGAATTATTTTAATTTCGGATGGATGAACAAATTTATAGCCGGTCTTTCTAAAGTTTCGTATTTCGGGAAGCAAAGAAATAAATCCATCTTCATCAATTAAAAAGATTTTGCCCCCGTTATTTTTAATTTGTTTTAAATACGTATCGAAAAGTGATTTCAATTCATCCTCATTATCATAGTTCAAGTGAATGAATGAATCCTTTCTAATAAGATTAATTTTTCTCCGCGAGAATTCATTTCTTAATAATTGAAGAACAAACGAATTGAAAATATCGGACTTCTCATCAATCACAAAAAAAGTTGCCTTCGAATAATCTTTGATCAAAGACTTTATTGAATTTTCCAGCCGGTTTTTTGAATAATTATCTCTAAGCTTGTACTTCAATTCGGAAATATCATCATTCAGCAAAACAGAATAAGATTTTTTCATTTTTAATATTTTTTCTGCGAGATACGTATTTTCTTTCGATGGTGTTAATAGAATTGAGAATGGTTCCGGAATTTGCAGCAGTAACGAATCCTCGCTGCTCCAGAGTACAAAATCATTAATAATAAACGATACCCTCCCCGCAATTCTTTTTATTGCATCGTTATAATTGAATACAGACTTTAACTTTACTTCGTCGGCAACTGAAATAGTTAAAATCGATTTCCCGGACGGCTTTTTCTCCTGCGAAAAAATATTCACATCATACCCGGCAAGATTGGCGTAAATTTCAGTTAAAATAACCGGTATAGAAAGGTCAGCCGGTACTTGTATTTTGTAGTTTTTATACTTTTCATCCCCGGATACTTTTCTTACATCTATCCATTCATCGAGGATTCCGTAACTCTTAAGCGAACTGATAAAAATACTATCGATCTTTTGACCGGTTAACAAACTAAAATTTTGAGGATAGACTTTGCCGATGAAAAAGTTTTTTATAACGAGGTTTGCAATCAATAAAATAACAGCCGCAGCAAAAAGTAATTGCACAGTAGTTTTTTTATTAATTTTTATTTTCATAGGATTATAATTTTAAATTAAGGTCGGATGAAACTTGTTTTGATAAATCGCCTGGGCGTTAACTTAATTGATGGGCTGTCCAAAAAGAACTTTGTGAATCTTTGTGTCTTAGGTAACGAATTCATTTGACATACAAAACTTTTATCTGCCACGAAGACGCTAAGAAACACAAAAGAATTTTACTTTTTAGTCAACCTTAATTTATAAGCACAAGTAAATTACGTTTTAGCCTCAGTTCCTTTTTCAGTTTCAGCTAAAACCAACATCCGTTATTTAATTTTATAAACAACCTAAAGAAACTGTGCGAAAATTATTAAACTCATCCTAAATCCCTCTCTTAAAAAAGAGAAGAGCCTATTGTAAAATTCGAAAAACCAATTAAAATAGCGCATATAAATCAGGACTCGTTTTATAATTATTTATAAACAGTCACAAATAGTTTTACTTGTTTTTAAATTCGGGTTTTCTTTTTTCTAAAAATGCAGACGTACCTTCCTTAAAATCTTCCGTACCGCAGCAGAGCGCAAAAAGACTCGCTTCAAGCTTAAGTCCGTCTTTCAACGATATTTCATTCACGGCATTAATTGCTTTCAGCGCCAGTCTAACCGCATGCTGTCCTTTACCGGCAATCTTCTTTGCCATCTCAATTGCTCTGTTCATTAGTTCCGACTGCGGAAAAACCCGGCTTACCAGCCCAATCCTGAATGCTTCCTTTGCATCAATCATATCGCCGGTAAGAATATATTCTGCGGCACGACCTGTATTTATAACTCTTGCCAGCCGTTGTGTACCGCCGTAACCGGGAATAATTCCAAGATTAACTTCGGGCTGACCGAATTTTGCATTGTCGCTTGCAATTCTTATATGACAAGCAAGGGCAAGCTCGCAGCCTCCGCCGAGTGCAAATCCGTTTACCGCTGCAATAACCGGTTTATCAAAATTCTGAATTTTACTGAAAACTGCCTGCCCTCTCTCGGCAAATTCTTTTGCGCTAATCGTATCAAGTTTATTCAGCTCCGATATGTCGGCGCCTGCAACAAATGCTTTCTCGCCGCTGCCCGTTAGAATAATTACAAAAACCTCGTCAGAATTTAACTCGTCGAAAACCGCATCCAGCTCTTCTATGGTTTTTGCGTTGAGTGCATTAAGCTTATTTGGGCGGTTAAGCGTTACCGCGGCGATTTTATCTTTTACTTCAACTAATAAATTTTGATAGCTCATTTTTACTCTCATAAGTTTATGTATAATGGAATTCTAACTCTTAGATCTACAGAAATAAACTGGTTGTTTTCCATATAATGGTAAGATGCCATTATCTCCATCAAAAACATAGAGATGCCTATGCCTCCCGTTATACCAAATTTAGTTAGCTCTTCTTTATAGTTACTTTTTCCCGAACCGGTTTTGAACTCGTGCAGCTTCTGCAGATACGTAAATGATGCCGATACCTCCACAACCGGCATAAGAAGCACCATCTTTTCAAATACCGGGCTGAAAAAATAACGGATACCGAGGTTAACAGGCAAAGAGTTTGTAGCCAAGTTCGAGTGTTCTGTTTCCTGGTAAAAACTTTGTGAACCGGGATATTGTTCGAATCCAACATTAAGAAATATAAAAAAAGGAAGATACTCATTATCGGTATAAGACATTCCAACATTCAGCCCGTATCCAAGCTCGGTAGAGTTTGATAAAGTTCCAAGAGGTAGTCTCGGTCCAACCCCGAAAGCAAGAAAGACTCCCGTGGCTCTTCCCGTAGGCGGATTGATCGCAAAAGTATTGATCGAAATAATTAACAGTAATGGAATAAAATATTTTTTCATTTCTAATCAGAATTCTTAATCACAAAATACAAAAAAGAGAGTTCTTCTAAAATTAAGGTTTAACATTAGTATTATTATTAATAGTTTTTTCGATGCCGATGCCATACTTATAAACAAGCTGCCCGCCGTATTCGGCAGTTTCATAAACAAAAATGATCCCGATTACCGCACAGAGTAATATTAAATATTTATATACCGGCGAAAACTTTTTTTTAATTATCATGTACGTTCTAAATACAAGCAATATGGTAAAGTACCAAACCGTTATATTTGCAAAAGTCCGATGTTCGTTGAAGAGAGCTTTTGTTGTTTCATCCCAGTTTTGATATGCAGTGAAAGCTTGATTGCCCGTAAGAACTGCAAAGAATGCACCCAGCACGCCTAATACTAAAATTATTTGCGCAGCTTTTGAATAAACATCTTTTTTAGTAACTGTGCCCAGTGCCTCGAACAAAACATATACAACGAATAAAGCAATCGGGAAATGCACAATCTCCGGATGAAGCGCGGCAAGAAAACTCATATTAACCTATCTGATAATTAATAAAATATTCATCGAACCGAACCGCCCGTAACAAGCGCAGCTTTATTTTTAAGATCGATCATAATTAGTAGCTGACTTTGTATAAAAACAACCCTTTTGCCGGAACTGCCTCACCGGCAGCTTCTCTGTTAAATTGTTCGAAGACATTCCGGATAAATTTTTCATCCCGGTTTTTATCTGCTGCCTGAAAGAGAGTACCGACAATAGTTCTAACCATTCCGTGTAAAAACCTGTCTGCAGAAATTAAAAATAAGTAAAACTCTTTTGTTTCTTTCCATCCTATCGATTTAATTTCACAAAATTTATTATCCGTTTCACTGTTCTTTCTGCAGAATGAAGTAAAATCTTTTTTACCAAGAAATTCCTTGCTCAGCTTGTTAAACGTATTAATATTTAAATCTTTTTTTTGTATGGAATATTTATAATAAAAGGGAGATTTAATTTTTGATATTAAATATAAATAGTTTCTGCTTTTTGCATCGAAGCGTGAATGAAATTTTTCCGGGACTTTTTTCATTCGTATAACGGAAATATCGGTCGGCAAGATAGAATTTAACGAATGCTGAAACCGGAAGATGTCGATCTCTTGCTTTGTTCTAAAGTTTGCTGCCTGCCCCAATGCATGCACACCGGCGTCTGTTCTGCCCGAACCTATTAAATTAACTTTCTCTTTGAGGATAACTTCTATCGAACCGGAAATAGTTTCCTGTATAGTTCCGGCATTATCCTGAATCTGCCAACCGGCATACGCGGTACCATCATACTGAATTGTTAATTTATAATTATTCAATTTTAAAACAGAAAAGAATTAAAGATTAAACAAATTTGTAATGATTAAAAGTATATCCAGAACAATATGAGTGAAATAATAACTAGAATTCCCAATCCGGCATTCACATACTTTTTAAAATCTTTAGAACCCCAATAAACTGCAATTAACATTTTAACAATTGTATTCGATGTTGTAGCAATTATAATTGTAACAATAGCAATTTTCATCGAAATTGAATGAGGGATTAGTTTTGCTGCCGATATAACTATAGCATCGACACTGGTTAAACCGGCAAGAAAACTTACTGCATAAATTCCCTCGGTTCCGATGTATTGTTGTGCTAACTTAGATGCGAGAAGAACGGCAGCGAATATCAAACCGAATAAGACTGCATATTTAAGTTCGATAGGGTTCTTTAATTTAAACTCTTCACGCTGATTACCTAAAAGCTGTTTTGAATAATAGTAGCTTATTACAAAACCGGCTAAACCCAGAATAGTAAGAGGAAGTATAATGTTTAAAGCAAGGTTACTATTCAATAAAGCAATAATTATAAATACCCTCATATACATAACCGATGAAGCGAGCAATACACCTACTGTATAGCTCGATGAAAGTATTTCGTTTTCTTTACTTCGTTTCGCCATTGAAAAAGTAACCGCTGTGCTCGAAACAAGTCCGCCTAAAAATCCCGTCAGCGGAATGCCTTTGTCTTTGCCGATATATTTCACCAGTAAATAACCTATAAAACTGATACTGCTTACGAATATTACCATCAGCCAAATTAATCTTGGGTTAATAACATTCAGAGGATCGATATTTTTATCCGGTAGAAGCGGTAATATTATAACAGTAATAATGGCAAGCTGCAAAAACGCAAAGATATCCTCACCGCTTATTTTTCCGACGAAAGAATGTAATTGTAATTTTAGTGAAAGGAAGAGCATCATAAAAACCGCTATTGTTGCGGCAACCAAAATCATATCCCAGTAAACCAACGACCCCAGCATAAAAACAAGTAACGATGCAATTTCTGAAGTTCCACCCAATCTTCCCTCTTTTGCAGAAGTTACATACGAAGTTGTGATTAGTGCGGCGTATCCTAAAAAGAAAACTGCATACATCCAGATATCGGTAACCGAAGTTACAAGCGCAGCGGTAAAACCGAACATCGCTATTAACGGATAAGTTCTTATCCCGGCAAAGACTTTCTGAGATTTCGGACGAGAATGTTCACGTTCCATACCGATAAGAATTCCGATTAAGAGGGCTACAATTAATTTCTGTATCAAAATGAAGAATTCATCGGGTTCCAGAACCGATTGCGGAACAGGAAAATTAAATTCAAAAGATTTGGTTGTATCTTGAATAGCAATCATATTTTTATAGTTCGTAAATAAAGCTGATTTTTTTTACTCCTTAACTTTTTATTATCTTAAATCAAAATATATGTGATTTATGCTTAAAATATTAGCGGATAGATTAAAATTTAAAGTGATTATCAAAAGCTCAATTTAGTTTATTGAATTCATTTCTATTTTCACTTTAACAATTTTCATAGATAAGCCCATTTCAAATAGGCATGTTTAACAAAATTATATTTTGTTTTTATTCAAAAAGCTATCTCGATTTCCTCCAAATTAACTTTTTTAGATTCGGCTCATAAATTATTAGTGAAATGTTTTCTGACAAGCCATAGAATATTTCACCCCTGCCGGGGTTAATTGAAAATATTCATTAACAATAGAAGTAGTTAAATAATCAGAAATGCTGACTTCAAAATATTACCGGTTAAGTTTTCACATAATTCAGCTATTGCCATCTCTGATTACAAAAAATATTCCGGTTTTTATTCAAAAATAAACTTTTGAAAAAATTTTTCGGTAATAATAAAGGTATAGTAATTGATGTAAATAAAGGGGGGAACAAACTATTTGACTTTTTATGAATGGAGGAAAATTTAGGAAAACCTGTAAGTGAAGTATTTCATAGAGAAGAAAAAGATATAGTATTAAATCAAGCGTGAATATACTTTAAATATGCGGGTAAACCGAAATATTGGGATATGAAAAAAGAAAAAAAAGATGACAAATCAATATTGGCGAGAGAAAACGCCTACACTTTTCATTCATCGGATAATGATGAGGAACTTTTAATCGTTTACGATAATAGTGCAGATGAAAAGGAAGTAAAAAAGCAACCGGCTGATCATATTAACAGTTTGAGCCGGGTTTTAAATGATGCGCCGGTTGGAGTTCATGTTTACGAGCTTACAGACGATAATAATCTGATCTTTATAAGCGCAAACTCTTCGGCAAATCAAATTCTTCAGGTAGACCACAAACAGTTCGTTAATAAAAAAATTGATGAAGCTTTCCCGGGTTTACTTCAATCCGGTGTTATCGACAAGCTTGTTTCGGTAGCCAGGGAAGGAAAAGAATATAGAGAAAAATTAATTGAATATGGAGACGGGAAAATTAGTGGTTCTTTTAAAATCACTGCAATTCAAATCGGCGAAAAAAAGATAGCAGTATTTTTCAACGACATTACTGAAAGAAGAAAAGCATTAGAAGCATTACAGCAGAGTGAGTTGAAATTCAAATCGCTGTTTGAATTAGCAAACGATGCAATCTTTTTAATGAGCAAAGATATTTTCATCGATTGCAATAAAAAAACTCTAAGGATGTTCGGCTGCAAGCGAAATGAAATTATAAACATGCCGCCCTACTACTTCTCTCCTCAATATCAGCCGGACGGCAGTTCTTCCAAAGAAAAAGCTCTCGGAAAAATTAATGCTGCCCTGGCAGGTACTCCACAATTTTTTGAATGGAAGCATAAGCAACTGAACGGCACTGAATTCGATGCGGAAGTGAGCTTAAACAGAATTGAACTTGGCAATAAAATGTACTTGCAAGCTATAGTTAGAAATATAACCGAACGCAAGATTAAAGAAGCAACCATTCATGAACAACAGAGAAGATTGGAAACTTTAATGAGCAATCTTCCCGGTATGGCATACCGCTGCAAGATGAATGAAAACTGGACTATGGAATTTGCCAGTGAAGGTTGCTACAATCTAACCGGGTATAAACCTGAAGATTTTATTAACGACAATAAAATTAGTTATAACGAAATAATACATACCGAAGACAGAGATAAAATATGGACTGAAGCTAAGACTGCAATTGAACAGAGAAAACCATTTACTTTGCTTTACAGGATTCATACTGCAAACGATTTTGAAAAATGGGTATGGGAAAAAGGACGGGGAATATTTAACGAAAAAGGTGAGGTTGAAGCTATAGAAGGTTTTATCACCGATATAACAGATCGAAAATATGCCGAAGAAAAAGTAATAACATTGGCTCACGCTTTAAAAAGTATTTCTGAGAGTGTTACTATTACGGATATGGAAGATGTTATTACTTTTGTGAATGATTCCCTTTGCAAGACGTATGGATACCTGCCGGAAGAAGTTATCGGCAAACATATTTCTATTCTAAGATCACCAAAAAATCTAGAGTATGTAGTCGATAATATTTTACCTCAAACTTTAAACGGCGGCTGGTCCGGTGAACTTCTTAATGTTGCTAAAGACGGAAGAGAGTTCCCGATATCACTTTCCACCTCTGTAATTAAAGATGATTCGGGTAATCCTATAGCTCTTATCGGGGTTAGTGTAGACATAACTGAAAGAAAGAAAGCTGAAGAAGCGCTGAGACAAAGCGAAGAAAGATTTAAATCTTTGGTGAATAGAATGCTTGAAGCAGCTTTAATTTTAGATTGGGATGGTACTATAATTTTTGCAAATAACAGTGCAGCAACACTCGTAAATATTGAATCGCCTCGATTAGCTATCGGTAGGAAGGTAATGGATTATCTCCATCCGGAATCCAAAAGAGCAGTAAGAAAAGCTTTAATTAATGCCCGCCACAAATCCGATCTTTTCTTTTCCGATATAAAAGTTGTTACTTCCGACAAAAAAGAAAAATGGGTAGAAAGCTTAGGAACAAAAATAGTATTTGATGATAAAGTAGCCATCCTTGTTACGCTTCACGATATCTCTGAAAGAAAAAGAGTTGAAAAACAATTAAAAGAAGCAAAAGAATATGCTGAAGAAATGAGCCGGTTAAAATCGAGCTTCCTGGCAAATATGAGCCACGAATTAAGAACACCGCTGGTAGGAATTTTAGGTTATGCAGAACTATTGAAAGATGAAATTTCAAAGCCGGAGCTTACGGAAATGGCTGAACACATTCTTGAAAGCGGTAATCGATTAATGGAAACTCTTAACTCTGTTCTTAACCTATCACGAATAGAAGCTAACCAGCTTGACGTTTACTTAAAACCGGTTAATGTTTCTAAAGTTGTTGAAGGACAGACAAAACTATTTAAAGCTGCCGCCCAAAGAAAAGGTCTGGGGCTTAACTTTGAAGAGAAAGATACCGGTGTAACTGCATTGCTCGATGAAAATATTCTCGGGCAAATAATAAACAACTTAATCAACAATGCTATTAAATATACTGAATCCGGTTCTGTTAATGTAACAGTTGATACTTTTAATGAGCGCGATGAAAGATATGTTAGAATTAAGGTAAAAGATACTGGTATAGGCATTCCACAAAATAGTCTGAACACAATCTTTCAGGAATTCAGACAGGTAAGCGAAGGATTTAACAGACAATTTGAAGGCACAGGACTCGGACTTACAATCACTAAAAAGTTTGTAAGCTTGATGGACGGGATAATAGATGTTAAAAGCGATGTAGATGTTGGCTCCGAGTTTACTGTTACGTTCAATGCGCTTGAATCTGATGCAACAATTGTAAAAGATGAGACCAAGGAAGAAAATTGGGAAGAAAGCGCAGAATTTAATGAATTATTTTCAGCAGGAGAAAAACCCGAAATTCTTCTTGTCGAGAACGATGATTCCAGTAAAGAAGTAACCTATCTTTTTCTGAAGGATGTATGCAACTTGTCTTTTGCCGTCGATGGTGAGGATGCATTAAATATGGTAAAAGAAAAATACTTTGATGCGATATTAATGGATATAAACCTTGGCTCGGGAATAAGCGGGAAAGAAGTAGTTAAAGAGATAAGAAAATTAGATGATTATTCAGATACCCCGATCGTTGCAATTACTGCATTTGCAATGCACGGCGACAAAGAAGAATTTATCCGCGCCGGCTGCACACATTATTTATCCAAGCCATTCAATAAGCATAACCTGTTAAAACTTATAACAACTATTCTGATCAATACTGATTTTAACAAACATAAACGGTTTTAATGTTTACGAATTCCCTTATTCCGAAAACAGATAATTCCCTGCCGTAACCCGATTTTTTTATTCCTCCAAACGGTAAACGCGGATCGGATTTTACAAATGAATTAACAAAACAAGCTCCTGCTTTCAATTCTTCTTTCGCTATTCTCTCACCACGTTTAACATCTTTTGTAAACACTGCCGCACCCAATCCGAATATAGTATCGTTAGCAATTCTAACCGCACCTGTTTCATCTTCGGCTTTAATAATCGCAGCTACCGGTCCGAATAATTCTTCGTCGTAAGCAGGCATTCCTTTTTTAACATCCACTAAAACCGTAGGCGGATAAAACGCTCCTTTCATATCAGGCACTTCCCCGCCGAGCAACAGCTTAGCTCCCATCTTAATGCTTTTAATAACCTGTTGGTGAAGTATATCACGAAGAGCCGGGCTTGCCTGTGGTCCTAACAGGTTTTCATCATTAAACGGATCGCCCATTTTAACCTGTTTCATCTTTTCAACAAATAAATTAACAAACTTATCATAGACTGCTTCCACAACAACAAATCTTTTTGCTGCAATGCAGCTTTGTCCTCCGTTTATCAACCGCGATGTAACACATGTACCCGATGCCTGTTCAATGTCGGCATCTTCCAAAATCACGTACGGATCACTTCCACCTAATTCCAGCACGGTTTTTTTAAGAACTGCTCCTGCATTTGCCGCAACCGATTTTCCTGCCGGTACACTTCCTGTTAACGTAACAGCTTTTACAAGCGGATTTTCTATCACCTCACGCATTTTTGCAGAAGGAAGTAAAATTGTGCTGAATAAATTCACCGGGAAACCGGCTTCTCTGAATACATCTTCTATTGCCAGTGCACAGCCGGATACATTTGAAGAATGTTTTAGTACTCCCGCATTGCCCGCCATCAATCCAGGTGCAGCAAAGCGGAAGACCTGCCAGAAAGGAAAGTTCCAGGGCATTATTGCTAACACAATGCCCAAAGGTCTGTAACTCACAAAACTTTTTGCTGCATCGGTTTCAATTAGTTCGTCGGCTAAAAACTTCTCCGCATTTTCTGCATAATAATCACAAACCCATGCGCATTTTTTAACTTCTGCAACTGACTGTGCGATGGGCTTTCCCATTTCTTCCGTCATTAATTTTGCAAACTCATCCTTGCGTCTCCGCAAAACTGCACTCGCTTCTTTCATAAGCGCTGCTCTTTCAGCAAAATCAACAGTTTGCCATTGACGAAAAGCATCATCTGCACCGGAGAGTATCTTCCCAATTTCTTCCGAAGACATTTCGGAATATTCTTTTATTAGTTCTTCTGTAAAAGGATTGATAGACTTTAACACAATAACCTCCTTTGATTAACTCGATAAAAAATCATTTTCGTTTTATAGCAGTTTGGATGAATATTATCCACAATCATATTTTTGTTTTTTTTGGTCAAGATTTTACACATATTATTCTTTTCACTTTTAAAAAAGAATGAATGTATTGCTGAATGATTGAATGTTTAAAGCATCTTAACTCTTGTCTCAACCTCATCATTTGGTTGACGGCTATGCCGCGCTAAGGTTGAATGGATGAATGTGTTTCAAATTAAAATCATTCAGTCATTCATCAATTTATTTTCTTAATCACTACTAATGTTTTGTCGTCGCTGTAGCTTCCGTTTTTCGAATATTTTATCACATCTTCTAATATGCTTAGTACAATTTCCTTCGGTGTTAGATGACTTATATCTTTCAGTTTATTTATTAACCTGTCATCTCCGTAATGATTAAATTTCGAATCGGTTGTATCGGTAATTCCGTCTGAAAAAAGCAACAGAACATCGCCTTTGGCAAAATTTATGCTGTCGAGATAATACTGAGCGTTAGGCGCGGGACCCAACAGCGGACCGGTTGTATTCAACAATTCAATTTCCTTTTTTTTGGCTTTTAAAAATATCGGGGGATTGTGACCGGCATTTGCAAACAGGAACAACCCGCTTTTATGTTTTGAAAGTTCACCATAAAACAAGGATGTAAATTTATCATCTTCAAAAATTTTGTTTACAAGTTTATTCATACGCCTCATTAGCGGAGTTATCTTAATCTCAAAACTGCTTGCCATTCTTAACGCACCGGAAATATACATTGCTTCCGCCGCCGCCCCAACACCTTTGCTGGCAGCATCGCCGATAGCTACACCTAATCTCTCACTTTCTTCTCCTGCTTCGAGATAATCAAAGAAATCGCCACCCACAATTTCCGCCGGCTTTGTAACTCCGTAAATTTCGTAATCATAAAATTTCAATTCGTGCTGCGGCAGTATGCTCTTTTGAAGCTCTCGTGCTTTATCTATATCGGCTCTTAAATGAGATGCACTTTCGGAATACCTGTGCTGTTTTATTTGTGAAGTTAATGCCGTGGCAACAATGTTCAGATTAAGCCGTAACTTTTCATCAATTTTATCGCTATTAAGTGCTAATATATATTCGTAATAACGTTTACCATTTAACTTAATTTTAGCTCCTACTCCTGAAGCAGAATATTTGAATATCCCTTTTTCTCTCAGGACTTCGTTTGTTTCATCTCCAAGTATTGTGCGTTCGAGGGAAATGCGGTCGAAAATAGGATAATCCTTTATTTTAATTTCGAAGCCGGTTTTTAATTTTTCGAAGTACCCTGTTTGATAAAGAATTGAATAAGATTTTTTATCCGCTATTAATTTCCAGATTCTTCCGCCTGTAATTTGTATATTTTCGTTTTCCACTATCTGATCGAGAACGGTTATTAACAGCTCCTTTTCCGATGAAAAATCACGAGAAGCAATTGTTTCAATAAGTTTGTACAGTTTTATCTGATTCATAGTAAATCGATTTCCTTTTATTCTGAATAAAAATTGATCATGTTTTGAATTACTCTTTTACAAACGGGGCAGAAATTATCTACGGTGATCGAGCGCATTGTACAATCTTCAAATGGTCTGTAAACCCCTTTAGCAACATAACCGGCGCCTTCAAACGCACCTACTTTATCCGCATATTCGGGTATATCGGGCGTTGGAACCGGCGTATCTTCTTTTACCATATCTTTCCATTTCGAATCAAAATTTACAAGTGTTGTTAAATTCGGATCGAGCGGTTCAACATCTTTCGAGTAAAACTCTGCATAAGCAACATCGCTTGTGTAATACTCATCACCCAACGAGGCAAAACCATGACCGAACTCGTGCAAAAAAACATATTCGGAGAATAGGTTATCACTAACACATACTGAATAATGATTGTAGATTGAACCACCTCCGTATTCATCCGTATTCACTAAAATATAAATCTGATCATAAGGCGCATACGAAGCAATATCTCTCAGCTTTTTATTATCGATAGTCATTAAATATCTGTCGGTATCAAAAGTATAAAACGATGTTCCGACAGCAGTGCTCTTCCAGATATTATCGGCAGGTATATCTGTTCCGGAATTCTCCGATGGTGCAATCACTCCCCAAATATTAAATTTCTCTTTGTTTTCTCTGAAAGGTGAGCTGCCGAATAGATATCCGGCAAACTTATCGCAGTCATCTTTAAATTTTTCCGTTTCATCTTCAGTATAGCCATCGGGAATAATTACGATATCAACTTTTACAGCCGGGCTGCCCGAATGCAGTACTTCAAAGTTTTTATACCTGTTGCTTCTTTCTTCCGAAATAAAATAATCATCAGGATTAATGACGTACTCAAATTTTTTGTGCAGTTCATTTCTTTTATCACGACTGTAAAATTCTACTTTTACAGAATTTTTAGGATAAGGAATAATCACAGTTTCGCTGAATGTCTTCGTGGTAATTTTTGCTTCATCGGTAGTAAGCCATTCGCTAAAAAGAGTTGCATAAGTTCTTGAATAGATAAGCCGGTTTGATGATTCATCATAAACCATAACTTTATATTTACCGTAATTAAATTTATCGATAAGGTTTACCTTTGAACCGCCCCAGAAGGGTTCTTCTTTTAATTCATCAATCGAATAAAGTTCTTGTTTACTGTTACCCGTGTGATAATAATCTATTCGTAATGCTTTATCGAGAAAGAAATCATCAAACTTTATTTGCGGATAAATGATTGATGTAAACAAAATAATAAATGATAAAATTCTCATAGCTTTACAGAATTTATATATATAAGGAATTACGTCCTGATTTTCCTCGAACCGGGTTTAACAAGTTCGAGTCCTTCTTTGCAGAAAGAACATTCATCGGGCGTATATGATTTCACATCGAGTTTTATCGTAGAAATTTGAGGATAACCAAAGTCAACTTTGCCGTTACTGCGGTCAACAATAAATCCTACTCCGATAACTTCAGCATTATTCGACTTCACAATATCAATCACTTCGAAAACGGATCCGCCCGTGGTTACTACATCCTCACACACCAAAACTTTTTCATCCGCTTCGAGAGTAAATCCTCTTCTTAACGAAAGTTTTTTATCATCTCTTTCGGCAAAGATGAAACGCTTGTTCAACTGCCGTGCAACTTCCTGCCCAACTACCAACCCGCCTATAGCAGGAGCGATTACTGTGTCGATTTCAAAATCTTTAAAATAATTTACGATGATTGAACAAAGCTGTTCCGTGTATTCGGGATATTGTAAAACTTTAGCGCACTGAAAATATTGATCGCTGTGCCTGCCCGATGTTAAACGGAAATGCCCTTTGAGCAGCGCATCGGTTTGTTCGAAAATGTTTAATATCTCATTTTCACTCAAGCTCATTCGAGAATTCCTCCATTTCGGTAACTGTTCGCATATCGTTTTGTTTTTTTTGCTGCATCTATCCCCTTTTTGTATATATCCATTGCATCATCAATTTTATCAAGATTTTCTTTCGAGATATATTCGTTATTCAAACCGTCAAAACCCGGTAAATTATTATCTATAGCTGCTCCGGTTAAAAGCAGTATATACACTATTTTAATTGGTTTTCGGATTTTATCATAAACTCATCTCTTTTTAAGAGATGGATTTAGAGCTTGCCCCGAATTTATTTCGGGGGTGAGTTTATAATAAGACCAAAAGCAAAAAACCAATTTGTAAAAAGTATAGTTTCACATTCATTTTTTTTAGTAATGATGTACAAATTTAAATAAAAAAAGCGCATCTATAAAATGCGCTTCATTTTTTTATAATGTAAAAAAAATGGTCAGTTTGTGTCAGACTTTTCGGGTTCTTCACTCGAACTTTCAATTTCGAAAGCTTCATCATAAAATACCAGGTCTTCTGCCTTTTCAACATGCTTGGCAACTATTCTCGTATTTTCTTTAAAAGAACCGCGAAGTATTTCCTCCGCCAACGGGTCTTCAACATATTTTTGAATTGCTCTTCTCAATGGTCTTGCACCAAACTTATCATCGAATCCTTTATCGACTAAAAATTCTTTGGCAGATTGATCGAGAACGAGAACCAGTTTATTCTCATCAAGATTTTTGTAGAGCGGTTTTATCTCGATATCTATTATCTTCATAATATCTTCTTTTGTAAGTTTCCTGAAGACAATAGTATCATCAATACGATTTAAGAATTCGGGATTGAAAAGTTTTTTCATCGCTTCTTCAACAGTGTCTTTAAGCTGCGCATGTCTTTCCTTCTCTTCTTTATCTCCGCTGAAGCCGAATGAGCTAATATCTTTAATATCTTTCGTACCGACATTTGAAGTCATAATAATTATTGTATTCCTGAAATCGACTTTCCTGCCGAGACTATCGGTTAGCACACCATCATCTAAAACCTGTAAAAGAATACTGAAAATATCGGGATGAGCTTTTTCAATTTCATCAAACAAAACAATCGAATAAGGTTTACGCCTTACTTTTTCTGTTAATTGTCCGCCTTCTTCATAACCGACATATCCGGGAGGTGCCCCGACTAAGCGGGATATCGAAAATTTTTCCATATATTCACTCATATCGATCCGGACAAGCGAATCTTCCGAATCAAAAAGATACCTTGCCAGTGCTTTACACAATTCCGTTTTACCAACTCCTGTTGGACCAAGAAATATAAAGCTGCCGATAGGTCTGTTTGGATTCTTAAGTCCGGCTCTTGTTCTGCGGATTGCTTTTGTAAGCTTAATAACCGCTTCATCCTGCCCGACAATTTCCTCTTTAAGAGCATCCTTCATTTTAAGCAGTTTTTCAGATTCGGTTTGTGCAATTCTATTTACTGGAATCCCTGTCATCATAGCAACAACAGTAGCAATATCTTCTTCAGAAACATCGTGAACAACATCGCGGGTTTTTGCATCCCATTCTCTTTTAGCAATTTCCAGGTCTGATTGCAGATTTCGTTCTTTATCTCTAAGCTTCGCTGCTTCTTCGTAATCCTGTCTTTTTACAACAGCAGCTTTTTCTCTGCGTACTTCTTCAATCTCTTCTTCAAGATCGAGAATTTCCTGCGGTACTTCGAAGTTGCCCATGTGAACTCTCGAACCGGCTTCGTCAATAACATCGATTGCTTTATCAGGCAGGTGTCTGTCTGTTATATAACGATTACTTAGTTTCACGGCAGTTTCAATTGCACTTGTAGAATATTTTACGTGATGATGTTCCTCGTATTTAAACTTAATATTTTCTAGTATTTCAATCGTTTCATCGTAAGAAGGAGGATCTATCATAACTTTTTGAAATCTTCGGTCGAGTGCACCGTCGGTTTCTACATATTTTCTATACTCATCCAGGGTAGTTGCACCGATACACTGAATATCACCGCGCGCAAGTGCGGGTTTAAACATATTTGAAGCATCCAACGAACCTGAAGCACCGCCGGCACCAACGATGGTATGCAGCTCATCAATAAACAAAATTATATCTTTCGCTTTTTCAAGTTCATTCATCAAAGCTTTCATTCTTTCTTCGAATTGACCGCGGTATTTTGTACCTGCAACCAGCCCTGCGAGGTCTAATGTAACTACACGTTTATCCTGCAAAATGCGCGGGACTTTCTTCTGAACAATTCTTAAAGCAAGCCCTTCGGCTATTGCGGTTTTACCTACACCCGGCTCACCGATCAACACAGGATTATTTTTCTTTCTTCGGCTCAAGATCTGTGCAACCCGCTCAATTTCTTTTTCTCTGCCCACAACGGGGTCGAGCTTATCTTCAATCGCAAGTTTTGTAAGGTCTCTTCCGAAATTGTCTAAAACAGGGGTTTTTGTCTTTTCTGTTTTCTTATCTTTTGCAATAGGTCTTGTTATCGAATCTTTCTGAACTCTGTTGCTTAACATAGCGTTCAATTCAGACCGGGCAGTATCGTAAGTAACGTTAAACTGATGTAATATTTGTGTGGCAATATTGTCCTCGTCTCTTAATAAAGAAAGGAGAAGGTGTTCTGTACCGATTACATCGGCTTTATAAATTTTAGATTCAATTTGAGTTATCTTTAAAACTTTTTCTGCCTGCTTGGTAAGAGGAATATTCCCGATAGTAAGAGTTCCGCCCGATGTTCTAACCGTATCTTCAATAGCTTTTTTAAGCTTCATCAAATCGCAGTCTAGGTTTCTTAAAATCCTTACGGCTACTCCTTGACCTTCGCGAATAATTCCAAGCAGCAGGTGCTCTGTTCCGATGTAGTCGTGCCCTAACCTGAGTGCTTCCTCACGGCTTAACCTGATTACATCTTGAAGTCTGTCAGAAAAATTACCGTCCATAATGTTTCCTTATCCGGTTTAATAGTGTTTTTTCACGTTTTATAAAGTTATATACTATATTATATAAAAAAGAAGCAATTTCCTAATAACAAATTAGTGAATATTTGCCCGATAATGTGACTTTTTAAAGTTATATATTTTTTAAAGAGCAAAAAACATTCCATAAATGTATATATAAAATTATCTAAAATAAAAGCTTAATCCCTTTTTAAAATAATTCAATGAGGTAACTGATTTTTCACCTTTTATACAATATGTCATACTTCTTGTTCCAATTTGCAAAAATATGACCGGATGACACAATCACATCCAATTTCAGGCGAATCTTTATAAATAATAAATTATATTAGAAGGTAAGTTTTTAAGTAAATAAATACCGGAGAAAATATGGAAGCGTTAACAGGATTATCATTAGTTGTTATTATTGCAATTATATTTATCATCATCCTCTTCTTCTATTTTATTCCTATTCGTCTTTATATAGCGGCAATAGCATCAGGAGTAAAAGTAAAGATATTTCAGGATTTAATTGGGATGAGACTAAGACGAGTGCCGCCGAGTGTAATTGTAAACAGCTTAATTACGGCTACCAAAGCGGGAATAGTGATAGAACAGGGCAAGCTCGAAGCACATTATCTTGCAGGCGGAAACGTCTTGAAAGTCGTAAAGGCGTTAATATCGGCGGATAAAGCCAACCTGGGGTTAACTTTTGAGAGAGCCGCTGCAATTGATCTTGCAGGAAGAGACGTACTTGAAGCGGTTAAAATGTCGGTACTGCCAAAAGTTATTGAAACACCTATTGTAGCAGCAGTAGCAAAAGACGGAATACAATTAAAAGCCATTGCCCGTGTAACAGTCAGGGCAAACATCGAACGGCTTGTTGGCGGTGCGGGTGAAACAACTGTGCTGGCAAGAGTTGGTGAAGGAATAGTCTCGACAATCGGATCAAGTTTAACACACAAAGAAGTACTGGAGAACCCAGATAAGATTTCGAAAAGCGTTTTGGCAAAAGGACTGGATTCGGGTACAGCATTCGAAATTCTATCAATTGATATTGCGGATGTTGATATTGGACAGAATATCGGTGCTATTTTACAAACCGATCAGGCAGAGGCAGATCTTAAAGTTGCACGGGCAAAAGCAGAAGAAAGACGCGCTGCCGCTGTTGCAACTGAACAGGAAAATATTGCTGAAGTTGCAAAACAGAGAGCACGCGTGGTTGAAGCTGAAGCTGAAGTGCCGAAAGCAATTGCCGAAGCATTTAGAACAGGAAACTTAGGTGTGATGGATTATTACAATATCAAGAATATCCAGGCAGATACACAGATGCGTGATGCCATCTCGAAACCGGAAGATAAAAAGAAAAATAAAGATGGATAATTTTTTTGAAATACTTATCTATATTCTGATATTTGTAATTTTTATTAGCTCTTTTTTTAAAAAGAAAAAGATACCTCCTAAAACAAGCGAGGGATCACAAGGAAATGTTCCCCAACTTAACGATCAGGATAAAAAAGTAGATTCCCCGGTGAGCGCTGAGGTTCCCGCACAACCCAAAAGCTATGATATAGTTAAGGAATTGGAGGATTTTTTTAACCTTACTGAACCGACCTCTGAAACCAAACAAGAGCATTCTGATAAAACAGTGTATGAGGGTTATAGGCAGAGAGATGATATGGCGAAAGTTCCTGAAGAAAGCTTTCACAAGACAACATCTTCTGAGCATTCATTTTCCGACACGATGAGGAAAGATCGTAAAGATTATATAAAAGTGCCCGAAGAAAGCTTTCACAAGATAACTTCTTCCGAACATTCACCATCTGAAATGATGAGAAAAGATCGTGACGAATATATAAAAGTACCCGAAGAAAGTTTTCATCAAACTTCTTTATCCGAACATACTTTTGTTGATCCATGGGATAAAAAAAGGAAGACGGTTGAACAACGAAAAAAATCAATCGGTTCTAAAACTAAAAAGAAAGCTGAAAAGTTTGAAGAAAACCTGGAAGTGCGGGATACTGCAGCAACTGATATAATTCGCACAATTAAGAGCAGATTGAAAGACCCATCATCGCTTAAAGAATATATAATCATTTCAGAAATTATTGGAAAGCCAAAAGCACTTAAGTAATGAAGCCCAGGAAATACAAGCTTAAAAGAATACATTCACACGAAGCTGTAAAAACTTTAGATGAATCGCATTTTCGAATTAATTATCAGAGTAAATTAAACCCTTCACAGTACGAGGCGGTTTCTTCTGTTGAAGGTACATATTTAATAATTGCAGGTGCGGGAACCGGTAAAACCCAAACACTTGTTTACAGGGTTGCACGGCTAATCGAACTCGGCTATGATCCCAAATCGATTCTCCTGTTAACTTTTACGAGAAAAGCTGCAAATGAAATGATGAGAAGGGCTTCGCTTCTTTTGGATGACAGATGCTCGAAAATACGGGGTGGAACATTTCATTCATTCGCAAATGTTACTCTCCGCAGGTATGCGAAAGTTGCCGGATTGGATTCGTCTTTTACAATACTCGATCAAGGGGATTCTGCAGATATAATAAATCTTATCCGCTCGCAGGAAGGATTTATCGACGACAAGAAAAGGTTCCCGAAAAAGCGAACTCTTAATAAAGTCTTTAGCTTAAGCGTTAATAAAAACAGGAAAGTTGAAGAGATAATTGAAGAAGACTTCCCTCATTTCCTGCCGTTGATCGATAAGATTCTCGAGATTAATAAAATCTACACTCAATATAAAAGAAAGAATAACCTGCTCGATTATGATGATCTTTTAATTTACCTGCGTGATTTTTTATTTAGCAATACGGCAGCAGCAAAATCTCTTTTACATTCAATTAAATTTACGATGGTGGATGAGTACCAGGATACGAATCACATTCAGGCAGAAATAGTAAAAGGACTTGCACAGATAAACAAAAACGTAGTGGTTGTCGGCGATGATTCGCAGGCAATATATTCTTTCCGCGGCGCTGATTTTAGAAACATAATCGATTTCCCAAAACTTTTTAAAAATGTTCGAATAATAAAATTAGAGGAAAACTACCGGAGTGTTCAATCGGTTTTAAATTTTGCAAACCAGATAAACGATAACGCAATTGAGAAATATAAAAAAACATTATACACAAGAAAAAAAGGCGGTGCCTTACCTTACATTGTTGCCGCTGCAAACGAAAATATTCAGTCGAAATTTATTGTTGAAAAGGTATTGGATTTAAGGGAAGAGGGTGTTCCGTTAAACGATATTGCAGTACTTTTCCGTTCATCTTTCTTTTCATTCGATCTTGAGATAGAACTTGCGAAGGCAAATATCCCGTTTCAAAAATTCGGCGGTATGAAGTTCATCGAAGCTGCACACATTAAAGATGTACTTGCATTTCTGCGAATTGCTGCTAATCCTAAAGACATAATAAGCTGGTACAGGGTGTTGCTTCTGCATGAAGGTGTTGGTCCGAAAACTGCCCAGCGTATTCTTGATGAACTTGCAACTTCAAGACTGACAATTGATACTCATCCAAGTTCATACAAGGATTCGAGCCACATTAAAAAGTTAGTCGATCTGTTTAAGCTTCTTTATAAGATTCACACACTCGATGTACCACCGACCCAAAAGATACAAATGGTTTATGAATATTACTTTCCCCTGTTCAAAGACAAGTATGATGACTTTAATAAGCGTAATAAAGACCTGGAAATTTTTATGAACATTAGTGAAAAATACCGAACGCTGGATACATTGTTATCAGATATGGCAATCGAACCGATAATTGACAGCATGATTGATGTTGAAGACACAGATAAAGAAGATGAATTTCTCACTCTATCTACAATTCATTCGGCGAAAGGACTGGAATGGCATTCAGTATTTATCATTCATGCAATTGACGGTTATTTCCCATCGGCAAGGTCTGCAGAAAAACTGGAAACACTCGAAGAGGAAAGACGATTGATGTATGTTGCTTCAACAAGAGCAAAGAAAAATTTGTTTGTTACATATCCCATGAACATATACAACCGTGAAGAAGGAACAACATTATCAAAACCATCCCGCTTCATTACGGATATCTCCCCCGGCGTTGCAGAGGGCTGGTTAATAGAGGATGAATACTAAACTTCCGTGGTGCAGGACAGTGTCCTGCGAACCACAACAAACAGCTTGAATACTGAATATCGATCAACAATTTGAGATTTGTGAAGTTTCCAGTTCCATAATTAGGGTTTCCTCAAATCTTTATAAGTGATTGTAATAAAACAACATAGGTGTAAATTTTATCTTATAAAATGCAAGGCTATAAGCGATATTATGAAATAACTTTGTATATGTGAAATCCTTTTTTGCAATATTGCGCAAATTCCATACAAAACTTGACTGCTGCTTGACACTTTCATAGTTATTATTTTCATATATTACTAGAATCAAACAAAAATAGAATAATTTAGATTTTTTGAGGAAACCCTAATTACCTCCTCTTTGTTCTCAAAAATATCCGAACTTTATAAGTATAATCATTTTGATTTATACGTTAAGAAAAAAATGTTGTATTTTACTACTCCTAATCAACCAGGTAAGTAGGAATTGCATACATAAACTCACATTCTGGGAAAAAATCTATTCTTTGAATATAATATTTATGAAATGCTTCAGATTTTTATCAAGGCATCACTTCAAGATTTATATCGAATGCAACGGTTCCCGAAGATGGTATAGTAGCATTTGGACTATTGGGGGGATTAGTAATTGTACCCCCATAAAATCCCAAATAATCACCGCTCTGAGGACCTTGAGAAAGATTACCAACAACAAAAACAACTGCGTAAATATAATAATTACCTGCAATAACATTATTAATCGAATAACTTTCTGTTGTTTCGGTGCCACATGTTTTAGATAATGAATATTTAAAACCGTTGTCTCCATTCCTATCATCATCAATGGCAACAAAAAATGTTTTACCATTAGCTGCCGCTGGTAATGTTAATGTCCCCTTTACAGTAGCTGATTCATTCCCGCCATTTACCGGATTATCGTCTTTACTACAACCCTGATAAAGAAACATCAAAAAAAGTACAAGAGCTTTAAGATAAAACAAATAGCTTAACTTTTTCATTTTTATCTCCTTTGTTAAAATCAGAAATCTTCGAATCACAACCATTTTACCTTTCGCAATAGGTGTACAAAACTGTAGCGAATACATTCATAATTAACTCGCACGCTTTCTTCTACGGTAGTCTAATTTCTAATCGGTTCCACCCAGCCATATGTTGACACCAGCAATAAGACCGAAATAATAATAATTTGCGGTAATCTCGTGCTTCGGGTTACCCGATATATCCGTAAATTTCATTTTCGCTCCGTCCATCATCTCATAATTATACGTTAGCTCTGCAAAAAGAGAAATCTGAGATGAAACAAAGAAATTCACCCCTGTAGCAAGATGTAAATAGAATTTGGTATCAATCTCGACATCTGAAATCCTATAAGTTGTTAATGAAACCCTCACCGGTGAATCCGATAATGAGCTCATTACCATACCAAGTCCAAATTTGCCATAGGGTCTAACCTTACCATCAGAAATAAAAATATATTTACCATGGGCACCCAACAAAAGCATTGTAAATACGTCATCCTGATTTGGTTTATCCCCTATCCAATCATACTCTTTTGAACCCATTGAAACGTAGTTGAATTGCGCTCCTATTCCAAAGTTTGGAATAAAAAAATATTCGACAGACAGACCAAATTGTGGACCGGTCGTACGGTACGCTGCGTCCTCATTTTTATAATTATCATCTGCAAGATCACCCATAGGAAATGCCAGCCCTCCAAAGCCGGATAAGCAAAACTTCCCGGCTAAATTCTGTTCAATTCCATTAGTAACAAAATCATCTGTTTGTTTGGATGTCTGCACCAGTTCCTTAGTTATCCGATCAATTTCTTCCATCTTATAAACAAAAATATTACCATCTTTTGTTTGGATCTTTACAGATACATCCGGAACTTGTTCAAGTATAGTACCTTTTATAACAGAACCATTTTTAAGATAGACTACTTCTTCGTATAGCTGCTGTGATAAAGCCATGGAAGTAAAAAGTATACAAAAAATTATTGTGGAAATTTTATTCATTTGAGATCTCCCTTCAAATAAATGAAACAATCAGAATTGATTTTAATATTTTGATTGCGACAAAAATTGTGTTCAAATTCTCATCACAGTACAAATAATATTACTATAATAAAGATGCGACTAATATTTAATGATTGCAACTATTTATAGAATTAAAAATCGTATGTAAATAACAATATGTGTGGGAAGTTATAATAAGAATTAAATCAAATCTCAATCATCAAATACTAAACAGCAAAAT
>BDSV01000093.1 GCA_002898075.1 bacterium BMS3Abin03 | reverse complement strand
GCTTATCTTACCGGTATAAAGTATGGTGGAATGGTTACACTTTAGAAGAAGACAGGAGTCAGCAGACAGAATATTTTTATTAGTTGTCATTCCCGGCTTGACCGGGAATCTTACAATGAAAGATGGATATTTTATAGATAACGAAACCCGCAGTAAATGGAATATTACCGGTAAAGCAGTTGAAGTAGCCAATCGCGGAAAACAACTTGAAGGAATAAAAGCCCGAGACTATTTTGCATTTTTATGGTTCACATTTATACCCGGTACGGAAGTTTGTTCCGTAAAGTAATAATTTTTTTGAAGATGACTTTGAATAATATTTTGCTTATAATTTAAAGCTAAATTGGGGCAATCATAAATTTTAATAGGAGGCTGCCGATGAGTAATAATTTATTTCCGCCGTTGCGGTTAGAACATTGGAAAGAGACACGCGACACATTGCATAAATATGCACAGATGCTAGGAGCGATCAGGGAAAAATTAAGCAAACCGCAGCCTCACTGGTGGCATATAAGCTTGCGTGTTTCCGAACGGGGATTAACGACTACACCCATTCTGAAAGATAAAGACTCCTTAATCTGTTCCTTCGAAATTATACTCGATCTGAATAATCATAAATTAATTATTGAACCGAATTATCGTGAGCAAAAGCAAATTGTCTTAACTGGTCAGTCACTTTGCGCTTTATGTGATGAAACATGCAGTTTACTTAAAGACATCGGGGTAAATCTCACACTCGATGATGATAAATTTACCGACGGCTCCCCATGCAAATACGATTCAATGGCTGTTTCAGATTATTGGAAAGCTTTAAAAGAAATTGATAGAATACTGAATAAATTCAGATCTGAATTAGTCGGCGAGAAAAGCCCCGTGCAATTATGGCCTCATCATTTTGATATGTCGATGAGCTGGTTTTCCGGTCGGCTCGTTCCCGGCAAAGATCCAGACGATGCCGATTCATCTGAAGAACAATTGATGTTCGGATTTTCGACAGGCGATACTACAATTCCCGATGCATATTTTTATACGCTTGCATATCCGCTGCCGGAAGAATTGACCGGGATACAAATGCCGCAAGGATCATACTGGAATAACGAGGGATTTCAGGGCGGTGTTTTGATGTATGAGAATTTACTTTCTGAAGATAACCCGGAAGAAACATTATTAAATTATTTTAGAACCGTCCAATCCATCGGGGCAGAGCTAATGAAATAAACGATTTTTTTTACAACTTTCCGCTGCGGTGTTTCTCTTCAACAACTTTGTAGTTGTTACATTTTTTTGTTTCTGTTTTTCTACAAACATTAAACCGCTTCGCGGTTTTTATCTAATCATCATATTGCAAAAGTGTTTTTAATATTTACCGGCAAATTCATCTGTTTATATTTCCAATTTTCACCGCGGGGGATGGTTGTATAGTTGTGAGTAATGAAGCTTGAAAATTTATTGATAATTTTTATCAATCATTTCATAAACATCTATACATATTGCCATTTCACAAACATAATTATTCTCTTGTGTATTTGAATCGATCATGGTGTTTTATACTGCTATCTTTTATTATACGATTCTATTAATAAAATTTGTATATTATTTAGTAATTAGCAAGCTTATTGTACCGAAAACAGAAAAATGCACGAGCTATCAATAGCACAGGAAATTCTTGGGATTGTTTATCAATACGTCCCTGATCCGAAAGAGAACTCCGTAAAATCGGTAAGAATCCGGATTGGTAAGTTGAGCAATATCCTGCCCGATTCACTTACCTTTTGTTTTGAAGCAATTACAACCGATACACCTCTTAAGGGTGCTAAACTCGAAATAATTCACATACCCGTTGCAATCACTTGCAGTAACTGTAATACTACATCAGAAATTGAACCGCCGGTGTTTACCTGCCCGCTATGCGGTAGCAATCAAATAAAAATAACCGGAGGTACCGATATGCGGGTTGATTCAATCGAACTAAATGATGAAATAGAGGAGAAAACATGAGTGTAATTACAATTGAAAGAAAAGTCCTGGAAAAGAACGATATTGTAGCGGCAGAAAACCGCAAAGCTTTTCAGGAAAATAAAACTTTTACATTAAACCTCGTAAGCTCTCCCGGCTCCGGGAAGACAAGCATAGTTGAGAGAACCGCATATTTATCTAAAAGAAAATTTAAACTCGGCGTAATAGAGGGTGATGTGCAGACAAACCTCGACGCAGAAAGGGTTGCCCGGTACGGTGTTCCGGTTGTACAGATAGTTACCAACGGTTCCTGTCACCTCGAAGCTTCTTTAGTTAGGAACGCTTACAATCAATTCGAGGATAAAAGTTTTGATGTTTTATTTATAGAGAATGTCGGCAATCTTGTTTGTCCAGCCGCTTACGATCTCGGTGAAGACAACAAGGTTGTAATAGTAAGTACAACCGAGGGCGACGATAAACCGTTAAAGTATCCTGCAATGTTCAGAAACTCTTCTGTATTAATAATCAATAAAACTGATCTTATTCCTTACTTAAGTTGTTCGCTGGAAACTTTAAGGAATAATGCGCTTCAAATTAATCCCGATCTTAAAATATTTGAAACATCCTGTAAAACAGACGAGGGTATAAAAGAATGGTGCAATTGGATTGAATCTAAAATGATGAAATGAAAACTGCAAGAATCCATATTGCCATCGGAGGTGCGGTGCAGGGTGTTGGGTTCAGACCATTTGTTTACAGAACCGCAACCAATTTGGGCTTAACAGGATTTGTCCTAAACAACTCGCTCGGTGTATTTATAGAAGCGGAGGGTGAAGAATCTTTACTAAAAATTTTTCTTAAAAACATAGAGGAAGAAAAACCACCGCTATCCGTTATTACAAGTCTTGAGCATTCATTCCTCGACCCTGCCGGTTACGATAAATTTGAAATAAAAGAAAGTGAAATGAACGATGAAGTCGCCGCATTCATTCTTCCCGATATTGCCGTGTGCGACGACTGCCTTAAAGAAATGCTTGACCCAAATGACAGAAGATATCTTTATCCATTTATCAATTGCACAAACTGCGGTCCGCGCTTTTCAATAATAGAATCTTTACCTTACGACAGACCAAACACATCGATGAAAAATTTTGAAATGTGCGATGATTGCAGAAAAGAATACGAAGACCCGGTGAACAGAAGATTCCATGCCCAGCCCGTGGCGTGCCCAAAATGTGGTCCGCATCTTTCTTTGTGGGATGAAAACGGGAATACGCTTGCCGAAAAAGAAGATGCGCTTCTTCATACTGCAGAATTAATTAGAAACGGGAAGATAGTTGCACTTAAAGGATTGGGCGGGTTTCAATTGATCGTCGATGCATCTAATGACGATGCCGTTAAAAGATTGCGGGAAAGAAAACACCGCGAAGAAAAACCGTTTGCCCTTATGTTTCCGGGCTTGAATTCGATTAGAGAGGCTTGTGAGGTTTCGGAGACAGAGAAAAGAGTGTTGCATTCACCGGCATCCCCTATTGTTTTATTAAAAAGAAAAGACGGCAATGATAACCGTGCAACAACCATTTCAAAATTCATAGCAATATCCAATCCCTACCTTGGAGCTATGCTGCCTTACACACCTCTTCATCACCTATTATTAAAAGAACTTAACATTCCCATAGTTGCAACAAGCGCAAATCTTTCGGAAGAACCGATCTGTATTGACGAACCCGGTGCGCTTGAAAGGTTAAATGGGATAGCCGATTATTACCTCGTTAATAACAGACCCATTGTCCGTCATGTTGATGATTCGATTGTGAGGGTGATAAAAAACAGGGAGATGGTTATGCGGCGTGCAAGAGGATATGCCCCCTTGCCTGTTCATCTAAGCGATCAGCAAAAAGTTTTGAACGATGAAAAAATATTAGCCGTTGGCGGGCATTTGAAAAACACAATCTCGCTCAAAGTAAACAGCAATGTCTTTACAAGTCAGCATATCGGGGATCTTTCAACTGAAGAAGCGAATAAAACATTTAAAAAAGTAATCGATGATTTTCAGGTTCTTTACGATTTAAAACCGTCTGTTATTATAAGTGATCTGCATCCTGAATATATTTCTACAAAATATGCAAAGACACTTAACATCAGCGTTGATTCCGTACAGCATCATTATGCACATATTGCAGCATGCAGATTAGAAAACCAGGTTGAAGGAAATGCCCTGGGAGTGTCGTGGGACGGAACAGGTTATGGTCTGGACGGAACAATCTGGGGCGGAGAATTTTTCCTTTCTAATGAAAATTCATACGGGCATATCGGGCAATTTAGACAATTTAAACTGCCCGGCGGAGAAAAAGCCATTAAAGAACCCCGGCGTTCGTTGGCGGGCTTACTGTTTGAAATTGCCGGTGAATTATTTGTTAAAGAGTACGAAGATATTCTTTTAAGAATGTATTCCGGTGACGAACTCCGGTTAATAAAAAAAATGCTCGTTAAGAATATAAACTCTCCGGTTACTTCAAGTGCCGGAAGAATATTTGATGCAGTATCTGCCCTGCTCGGTTTCTGCACCAAATCAACGTACGAAGGACAGGCGGCAATGATGCTTGAATTCAAAGCGGATGAAAACGAATTGGAATCTTATAATTTTGAAATCCGGGAAGATGAAAAGATAATAATTAATTGGGCGCCGCTTATAAGTGAAATAATAAAAGACGTAAGGAATGAAGTTCCGCAGGAAACCATTTCGGGAAAATTTCATAATACACTTGCAGATGTGATTTTGAAAGTAACCGAAAAACTCGCAGAAGAAAAAGTGCTGCTTAGCGGCGGCTGTTTTCAGAATGTATTGCTCACGGAAAAAACAATCGATCTGCTGCGGGCAAATAATTATAAAGTTTACTGGCATCAGCGGATACCCCCGAACGACGGTGGTATTTCACTTGGACAAATTGCAGCGCATATTTTTAAGAACACTCATAAAGAAAAATCAAGTTTTGTAACATTAACCAAAGAGGTGAAGTAATGTGTCTTGCCGTACCTGGAAAAATAACATCAATCGACGAGAGCACCCCCGAATTAAAAATGGCTAAGGTAAATTTTAACGGTGTAACCAAGGACATTTGCGTTCAATGGCTGCCGGATGTTAAGGTGGGTGAATATGTATTGGTACACGTCGGTTTTGCTTTAAACAAAATTGATGAGAAAGATGCCGAGGAAACTTTACAGGTGCTTAGAGAGATGGGAGACATCGATTAAGATTCGATAACTAAACGATAATTAAAAATGACAAATAATTTTCAAATATTAAATATCAATTATCGAAGACGACCGGGTTTTATAATTATAAGATTAATAACCTGTTTTAAATTCGGCGTTTGTAGTTTACTATCCCAAAGATTTATTACCGGACTAATTTAAATGAAATATCTGAACGAATACAGAGACCCCGTTGCCGCAAAAAATCTATCTAAAAAGATTAAAGAAATCACAACAAAAAATTGGAAAATAATGGAAATATGCGGCGGACAGACACATACAATCTTAAAATATAGTATTGAAGAATTACTGCCCGGCGAAATAACGCTTGTTCACGGACCGGGCTGCCCCGTGTGTGTAACTCCGCTCGAAATAATCGATAAAGCAATTGCAATTGCATCTATGGAAGGCGTCATACTCACATCGTTCGGCGATATGTTAAGAGTTCCCGGCTCTGAACATGATTTGCTTAGTGTTAAAGCCAACGGCGGAATTGTTAAAATGGTTTACTCGCCGTTAGATGCCGTAAAGATTGCAGAGAAAAACCCGGATAAAAAAGTTGTCTTTTTCGGCGTCGGTTTTGAAACTACCGCACCGGCTAATGCAATGTCGGTAGTAGAAGCACACAGGAAAAAATTAAATAATTATTCCCTGCTTTGTTCGCACGTGCTTGTTCCGCCCGCAATAAATGCACTGCTCTCATCACCGTTAAATAAGATAGAAGGTTTTCTTGCAGCCGGTCATGTTTGCACTGTTATGGGTTACGAAGATTATATTCCATTGGCAGAAAAATTTAAAACGCCTATTGTTGTAACCGGCTTTGAGCCGGTCGATATACTTCAAGGAATTTACATGGCAGTGCAACAATTGGAAGACGGACGATGTGGAGTCGAAAATCAATACAGCAGGGTTGTGAGCAAAGAAGGAAACATCGCGGCTAAAAAACTTATCGAAGAAGTATTTGAAACAACCGACAGAAAATGGCGCGGGATGGGAACAATTCCAAACAGCGGATGGAAGCTGAAAGATAAATACTCCGATTACGATGCAGAAAAATTATTTAACGTTGAAAGCATTGAGGTAAACGAATCGCCGTTGTGCATTGCCGGTGAAGTTTTGCAGGGACTTAAGAAACCGACCGAATGCCCCGCATTCGGTAACGAATGTACGCCCGAGCATCCATTGGGTGCACCGATGGTTTCAACCGAAGGGGCGTGCGCCGCGTATTTCCATTATGGTAAAATAAACAGAAGGGTATCGGAATTAAAATAAATTGGATTTGCAAATGCAGCCGCGAACATCCGCTTAATTAATAAGACAAAATGTAAAATAAAGAAGCTAAAAGACCGGGAATTAAAGAGATGAATAAAAAAGAAGAAATTAAACAGATAGATTTTACCGGGGGACTACAGTGTCCTATCCCGAAGAGCGATTACGATAGGGTTCTGCTTGCTCACGGCGGCGGCGGTACGCTTTCGCATCAACTGATCAGCAAGATGTTTTTCCCGCATTTCGATAATGATTTACTGAACGAGCAGCATGACAGCGCAATATTTAATATTGATAAAGGACGACTCGCTTTTACTACCGATTCTTATGTCGTTCAACCAATATTTTTTTCCGGCGGTGATATAGGAGAGCTTGCAGTAAACGGAACGGTAAACGATTTAACCGCTGCAGGCGCTCATCCGTTATATATATCGGCGGGTTTTATAATAGAAGAGGGCTTTCTGATCGAGGAACTGTGGCAAATTGTTCAATCGATGAAAAGAGCAGCAGATAACGCCGGGGTAATGATAGTAACGGGAGATACCAAGGTTGTAGATAAGGGAAAGGGAGATAAAATATTCATCAATACTTCGGGAATAGGATTAATAAAAGATAATATTAACATCTCACCTAAAAGATGTATTCCGGGAGATAAGATTATTATTAGCGGAAAAATTGCAGAGCACGGAATTACCATAATGTCTGAACGCGAAGGGCTTGAGTTCGATTCGACTATGAGAAGCGATACTGCGCCGATGAATAAGTTATTCGGGTTGATTGAAAAGTTCGGAGAAGATATACACGTAATGCGCGACCCCACAAGAGGCGGTATTGCAAGCACTCTAAATGAAATAGCAGAAACAGCAAACGTAGGAATATTAATAGATGAAGAGAAAATCCCGATAAGCGGGCAGGTTGATGCAGCTTGTGAAATATTAGGATTAGATCCTTTATACATTGCAAACGAAGGTAAAATGATATTTATCGTATCGCCTGAAATAGCGAATGAAGTTTTAAAACTAATCCGCTCCCATGTGTTAGGTAAAGATGCGGAAATAATCGGGACGGTTACAAACGAAGACCCCGGAATATTAATAATGAAAACATCAATCGGAAGTAACCGGGTTGTTGATATGATCTCCGGAGAACAATTACCGAGAATTTGCTGAAAGGAATATTATTTTGTTTAACATAAAACCTGTTGAATCCATAACACTTATAGCAAAAAATGAAACAATGCGGGAGATGCTTTTCCGGCTGGATAAAATTGTGGATTCGGATAGCTCGATATTGCTTATTGGCGAAACCGGTGTTGGAAAAGAGATTATTGCCGAGTACATTCACCGTACAAGCCCGCGCAGCCAGCGCCCATTCGTTAAAATAGGACTGTCGGCAATGCCGGCTGATCTGCTGGAAAGTGAATTGTTCGGGCATGAGAAAGGCGCCTACACAAGTGCTTCGCATGAAAAGAAAGGGCTTTTTGAAATAGCAAATACAGGCACGCTTTTTTTAGATGATATCGATGATGTGCCGATCCAGATACAAACAAAGCTTTTGCGGGTTTTGGAATCGAGGGAGATGATGCGCATCGGCGGAACAAAACCTATTCCTATAGATGTAAGGATAATTACCGCATCAAAGGTCGATCTGAAAGAACTCGTTAATAAAAAAATATTTAGAGCGGATTTATTTTACAGGATAAATGTTGTCCCGGTAAAAATACCTCCTTTAAGAGAAAGAAGAGACGATATTCCTCCTTTGGTTGAACACTTTCTTAAGCATTATAAACCCGATAAAAAAATATCAATTAATAATGAATCACTTAGAGCTTTGGTAAGTTATAGCTGGCCCGGCAATGTGAGAGAGCTGAGGAATGTAGTACAAAGAATGTCACTTTATACTGACAGCAAAATTAAAATTGAAGATCTGCCGCCTGAAATAAGAAACGAAAATCCTGTTGAATCTCTTATTAAGGCATGCAACAAATGTTATGTAGACGGCACTTTAAAATTCGATGAAATTGTTAAGTGCCTCGAAAGCAATTTATTAAATGAAGCTTTACAAAATACAAACGGAAATCAAACGAGGGCAGCAAAAAGTCTTGGGTTAAGCTTATCCACGTTCCGCGATAAATTAAAAAAATATAAGCTTTACTGCCCAAAAAACTAATTTCTCATCCGTGGAAAACCGCACACAAATATGCGGATTTCCGCAACTACAAATTTAATAAACACTTCTATTTGGTAATAATCAAACTTTTCCGAAGGTACAACTTTTGCACCTTTGATTAGCTCAATTGTTAAAATTTGAAAGGCACAATTGAGTTGGGCGATGGAAATAAACTAAACATACTGGAGTTAAAAGCGGAGATTGTTGAAATCTATGAAAAGGACGGTAAACGTTTAGTAAAGCTGCTTCATAATTCCGGAATAATTGATATTGAAACGGATAAAATAAAAGAGCTTCATCTCGGCGATAAAGTTATTTTAAGATCGGTTTTAAAGACGGATGAAATAATAGAAATACATTGAAGAAAAAATAACAAATAGAGAGTTAATCGCATTTCAAAATAAAAACACGGAGAGAATAATGAATGAAAAACCTCTTACTATTTACGAAGAGATTCGAGCCAAAGGGTACAGCCGGCGAGACTTTCTGAAGTTCTGTAGTTGGATGGCTGCTTTCATTGGTATAGAAGCCAGCGGGGTAGGCAGTATTGTCCATGCAATGGAAACAAAATCGCGGCTCCCCGTTGTATGGTTCCATTTTCAGGAATGTACTTGCTGCAGCGAATCGTTCCTACGTAGTTCACATCCAATTGTTGCCGACATTATCTTAGATAAAATATCACTCGACTATACAGAAACACTTCAAGCAGCAGCAGGATACCAGGCGGAAGAAGCATTGCAAAACACGATGAAAAAGTATAAAGGCAAATACCTTATGCTTGTCGAGGGTTCGGTGCCTGTTGAAAACGACGGTGTTTATTGCTGCATAGGTGGAAAATCTGCATTGAATATAGTTAAAGATGCAGCAGAAAATGCAAAAGCAATAATTTCCTGGGGAAGCTGTGCATCATGGGGCTGTATCCAATCGGCAAAGCCAAATCCTACCGGGGCAACTCCTGTTCATAAAATTATCAGTAATAAACCGATAATTAATGTACCCGGATGCCCGCCCATTGCCGATGTTATGGCGGGAACAATAGTATATCTTCTTACTTTCGATCGTATCCCCCAACTCGACGGGCTTGGAAGACCGAAAACTTTCTATTCAAGAAGAGTACACGATACTTGCTACAGAAGAGCAAATTACGATGCCGGTTTGTTTGTAGAATCATTTGATGATGAAAATGCCAAACGGGGTTACTGCTTATACAAGGTGGGATGTAAAGGACCTGTTACCTATAATTCGTGTGCCGTTATTAAATGGAATAATGGAGTAAGTTACCCGATTCAATCCGGACATCCATGCTTAGGATGTAGTCAAGAAAACTTTTGGGATAACGGACCATTTTATCAGCATCTTTCGTCATTCCCGGGCTTTGGAATTGAAACAACTGCTGACGATATCGGCATTTTCCTCGGTGTTGCTACGGCAGTGGGCATAGCAGCTCATGCCGTTTCGACAAACATTAGAAAGAGAAAACAGATTAAAGAAGAGGTGGATAATCACCGGGTTACTGCACAAAAAGAAGAGGGAGGTGAATGATGGCTAAAAGAATAGTTGTTGATCCGATTACCCGAATAGAAGGTCACCTTCGCATTGAGGTTGAAATTAAAAACGGAAAAGTTGTTGATGCATATAGTTCCGGAACAATGATTCGCGGTATTGAAAAAATATTAAAAGGAAGAGATCCCCGCGACGCCTGGGCTTTTACCGAGCGTGCTTGCGGCGTATGCACCACGGTTCATGCTCTTGCCTCGGTTAGAACGGTTGAAAATGCACTTAATATCGAAGTGCCGCCTAATGCCGAGTTAGTAAGAAATTTAATGTTCTGTGCACAGTATATGCAGGATCATGTTGTTCACTTTTATCATTTACATGCACTCGATTGGGTCGATGTGGTAAGTGCTTTAAAAGCCGATCCGAAAACAACCTCCGAAATCGCACAAAGCATTTCCAATTATCCTAAAAGTTCACCGAAATATTTTCGTGATGTACAAAACAGACTGAAAACATTTGTGGAAAGCGGACAATTAGGAATATTTGCCAATGGATATTGGGGCAATAAAGCTTATAAGCTTCCCCCTGCAGTTAATCTGCTTGCTGTTGCCCATTATCTTGAAGCTTTGGATTGGCAAAAAGAGATTGTAAAAGTTCATACTATTTTTGGCGGGAAAAATCCCCATCCGAATTATTTGGTTGGCGGCGCTCCCTGCGCAATAAATATCAATGACGAAAATGCACTTAATATGGAAAGATTATCCGTTGTCGCTTCGCTGCTCGATGGTGCACAAACATTTATCGACCAGGTGTATATACCCGATTTATTGGCTATCGCTCCTTATTATTTAAAATGGGGCAGCATCGGAGGCGGATTAAAAAATTATCTCGCTTATGGAGATTTACCGACTGCCGGATATTCCGATGTTTTAAGCTTTAAATTTCCTCGCGGAGCAATACTTGACCGTAATTTAAGTGAAGTGCATGAAGTAAGCGGGACAAAAGAAGGACAAATAAAAGAATTTGTGGCTCACTCCTGGTATAAATATTCTGCTGGTGATGAGGAGGGCTTGCATCCCTGGTCCGGTGAAACCATATTAAATTACACCGGTCCCATGCCGCCTTATGATCAACTAAATGTTGAAGGTAAATACAGTTGGATTAAAACTCCGCGATGGAATGGACATCCGATGGAAGTAGGTCCTCTTGCACGTATGCTGGTCGCTTATGCTTCCGGAAGCAAAGAGGTTCAAGAAATAGTAAATGCAACATTAAAAAAATTGAACGTGCCTGTTAGTGTGTTGTTTTCAACATTAGGCAGAACAGCGGCAAGAGCTTTAGAAACTAAATTAATTGCCGGCTGGTCAAAAGAGTTTTATAGCCAGTTGATCTCGAATATAAAAAATGGTGATTACAGAATGCACACCGAGAAAAATTGGGACCCTTCGACCTGGCCGAACGAAGCAAAAGGAGTTGGTTTTACAGAAGCTCCCAGAGGTGCATTAGCACACTGGATAAAAATTAAGGATGAGAAGATTGATAATTATCAGATGGTTGTTCCATCTACCTGGAACGCTTCTCCACGAGACGCTGCAGGTCAAAGGTCTTCTTACGAATCCGCTCTCATCGGAACTCCTGTTGGGAATCCTGAACAACCACTTGAGATACTTCGCACTATTCACTCATTTGATCCCTGTATTGCGTGTGCCGTCCATCTTTATGATGAAAAGGGCACTTACGTTCACCAGATTCAAACATTTTAGGAGAGGAAGATGGCAGTAGCAACACTAAATAGAAAAATTTATGTCTGGCAATTAGCTGTCCGTTTCTACCATTGGTTGAACGCGGCATGCATTGTAACTTTAGCAATAACCGGTTACCTGATTGGAAACCCGCCCGCAATATTGAGCAGCAGTGAAGCATCCTTTAGTTACTGGTTCGGTACAGTACGCTTCCTTCACTTTCTCGCAGCTTTTATATTCTTCTTTAATTTCCTGTTTAGAATATACTGGGGTTTCGTGGGTAACCGGTTTGCTAGATGGAATAATTTCATTCCGCTTAAAAAGGAACAGTGGCGGGAAATTTGGCAGGTTCTATGCTTTGATATACTTCAGATTTGTATTAAGCCGTTTAAATCAATCGGGCATAATTCGCTTGCTGGTTTTACTTATTTTATCACGTTCCTTGTTTTCCTTTTTCAGGCAATTACAGGTTTTGGAATGTACAGTGCCATGAGCGATGCCTGGCTACCTAATTTATTTTCCTGGGTAGTGCCGTTTTTGGGCGGTGATTTTGCCGTGAGGCAGTGGCATCATTTAATGTTATGGTTCTTTATTATTTTTGCAATGATCCATGTCTATCTTGTTTTTTA
The DNA here is from genome assembly GCA_002898075.1 of bacterium BMS3Abin03. Lineage (GTDB taxonomy): Bacteria > Bacteroidota > Ignavibacteria > Ignavibacteriales > Ignavibacteriaceae > BMS3ABIN03. The sequence continues at coordinate 14,068 of BDSV01000093.1, read as the reverse complement.
TCATGATTATGTAGAGGGCAGGGGAACCATATCATCTATGGCAGGCGGTTGGAAGTTCATTGAGCGTAAATAGCTGAATCCGATCGCTGCTGAAAGAGTAGGGGATTTTAACGGCGGGAGCTTGCCTCCCGCCTTTCTTAATTTTAGTTTTCAGTATTAACCTTTAACTTTTCAATTCAACTTTTACTTTTTATTATTTACTATGAAACGAGCATGAAAAACCACTTACACACAACAAAATGATTATAATGCGAGTTCCATTTGACCTTAATGAGAAATTATAAACAGATGAAAAATAGAATTTTAATTCTCGGCATCGGTAATGTTTTAATGGGCGATGAAGGCGTTGGTGTTCATTCGATAAAAGAATTGGAAAAAGAATCTTTTCCGGAAAACGTTTCGTTGTTAGACGGCGGTACGGGCGGTTTTCATCTGCTGGAATATCTTCAGTCATACCCTAAAATAATTATGATCGATGCAACTATGGACAGCAAACCGGCGGGAACTATCTCTGTTATAAAACCCAAGTTTGCAAGCGATTTTCCCAAATCATTAAGCGCACATGATATTGGATTGAGAGATTTAATCGAATCCACAGCCGTGCTGGGTGATTTGCCGGAAATGTATTTAATAACCGTAACCATAGATAATATTCAATCTATGCAGATAGAATTATCAGAGAAAATAAAAGATTCTCTTACCGCAGTTGTTGAAAAGGTGAAGGAAATGTTGAACAATATGCTTTGATTTTTCGATCTGAATATAGCCATCAAGATTAACTTACTTTCTGCTTGAAGGATTAAGAAAACAATGCAATTTGAATCAGAAAAACTTTTATATTTTCATTATTTCGATGTTGATAACTTGTTGATAAACCGAATACAAATTGTTTGTAATTCTTCTTTATCCAGGGAGATGTTTATTGGCTTAATAAGCTTGTAATTATCAACACATTATTGTGCATAAATATTACCCGTAAGTATTTTTAATACAGAAACATAGAATGGAAATAAACATATTAACAGTGTAATTATTACTATTAACATGTAATTAATTAATTATATTAATAATAACGATGTTCATAAGTAACTCATTATCAGCAGATTATATGGTTTTTGATATTATCGAATTTTCAGCAATTTGGCATAGTATGTGAATATCTATTAGAAAATTAATAGGGATAATTGTATTTAGAGGCTAAAAATGAAAAAAATAATTACAACAATTATTTTTCTGCTGGTTATTGCGCTTTTATCGGCGGCATGTTCGGATACTGTGGGAACAAAATTGATATTAAAAAATTCCGCTTCTAACAAAATTAGTGTCAACTTTCGCGCAACCCTTATAACTGTAACTTCCGGTGAAACCGTTATATTAAATGATATTCCAAAGGGTACTTACAGTTACGAAACGACTTTCGAATTACCTTCCGGAGCTACATCCTGGTTAACTGAAGGTGCTATTTCCGGACAATTAGATTTTACTGCGGGGACTGAATTCCTAATTGTTTATTCGAGTACGCTTATCGACAGCATATATACAATAAGTGCAAGTTTAAGTTCGAATACCGATCTATCTTCAGGTGATACCGGCGGAAGTATTATAGGCCCATAAACATTTTCTGATCATTACATTCTATTAAAATATAACGGGTTTTTCATATAAATAAATTCCCGTTATATCCTTCCTTTTAACCATCGACATACATTGAGATTGGACGCTTAATTTAGTATTTTACTACGTTAAATTTGGAGAGAATATTTTATGGAATTCAAAGTAAACAGTAGAGCATTAGACAAGCTTTTGGGGAATATTATTCCTGCGGTTCCAACGCGCACGCCTATGCCGATTTTGGAGAATTTCCTGTTCGATATTAAAGACGGCTCTATGATTATTAGTGCAACAGACCTTGAAATTTCGCTTCGGTCGTCTATAAATGTTCCATCGGATGAGAATAAAAAGATGGTAATTCCAGCACGTCTTCTTTATGATATTATCAGGTCGCTCGAAGATACTTTAATTACATTTCAAACGGACGGAAACTCGAAACTTCAGCTTTCTACCGAAAACGGTGTTTATAATATTGCTTATACTTCGGCTGAAGACTTTCCTGATATTCCAACCGTTTCTACCGAAAAAGAAATTGCTATGAACGGTATTGATTTAAAGAAAGCTATTGATCAGACTTCTTTTGCAATGAGCAAGGAGGATATGAGACCTGCAATGACCGGTACTCTATTGGAATTTTCAACTGACGGATTAAGGTTTGTTACTACAGACGGGCACAGATTAGTTAAGTATCTAAACAAGAATTTCAAATCGGAAACTGAAGAACAGTTTATTATACCCGAAAGAGCAATTTCGGTTTTAACTAAACTGTTGGGCGAAGCCGATGTAAAATTATATTTGAGCAAAACACATATTTCTTTTCAAATTGGCGATCTGGAATTTATCACCCGTCTTATCGGCGAAAAATATCCGGCATACAATAGTGTAATACCGCTCGAAAATGAGAATAAACTTTTTATCAGCAGACCGGATTTGAACTCTGCAATCAAGAGGATGATGCTGTTTTCATCCGCCAGTTCAAAGCAGGTTAAGTTCTCTATTACTTCGGATAATCTGCAAGTTTCTGCGGAAGATATTGATCATGGCTCGAACGCAATAGAGAATATTAAATGTACTTACGATGGGGATCCAATGGACATCGGGTTTAACACAGCTTATGTACACGATATACTTTCACATATTGATGATGAAAATATTATTTTCAAACTGCATTCACCAACTAAAGCTTGTATTATTGAGCCGGAAAATGTTAAAGAGAATGAAGAGTTGATGCTATTGCTTATGCCTGTGCGTCTTAATAGTTAGTATGATTCTAACCTCTATCAAGTTAAGTAATTTTAGAATCCATAAAAAAACAGAACTGGAATTTTCCGAGAGACTGAATTATTTGGTTGGAGGGAATGGACAGGGGAAAACATCAATCCTCGAATCAATTTACTATTTGTGTACTACCAAAAGTTTCGAAACTAAAGCAGACAGCGAGGCGGTTACGTTCGGCGAATATAATTTTGAAATAGCCGGCGATTTTAAAGACATAACGGAAAATAAAGTTAGGGTTAGCTATCTGGCAAACGAGAATAAAAAATTTTATTATTTAAATGATAAACAATTGACCAGGTCTTCCGAAATAATAGGAAGGTTTCCTGTTGTTTTACTTACACCGGCAGACCATTCCATAACGCAGGGAGCGCCGGGTGATAGAAGAAAGTTCGTAGATTCGGTTATATCACAAGCAAGCAGTACTTACCTGCAGACGCTTTTAGAGTATAATAAAACATTAAGGCAGCGGTCTTCCCTTTTGAACAGAATGAGAGAGAAAACAGATCGGCAGATGTTAAGAGAGCTTGATGCCTGGACTGAAAAACTTGTTCAATCGGGAACTGAAATTATAAATCATAGAATTAATTTTATTAATGAGTTTTATCCTTTTGTTGTAGAATCATACTCAAGAATAATGGAGGAAAACGAAGCACCGGGAATAGTTTACAGCTTTCTAAACAATTTTATGGGTGGTGATATAAAAGAACGTTTTGAAAATCTTTTGTCCGGAAGAAGAAATGATGAGCTGCGAAGAGCCGCTAATCTTGTAGGTCCACACAGGGACGACTTTATTCTGACTATCAATAATCTTAATCTTAAAACATACGGCTCGCAGGGTCAGCATAAAACCTTTCAGGCGGTCTTAAGGTTTGCCGAATTTTTCTATCTTAAAAACGTTACAGGTAAGACGCCAATATTTTTACTCGATGATGTTTTTGGAGAATTAGATGCAAACCGGGCAGGCAGCATCAGTTTGTATCTAAAGGAAGTAGGACAGGCGTTTGTTACACTTACTGATTTCGCGAACTTTAAGTTTTTAACAAAAGAAGAGGACGACAAAGCAATAAAACTACAAAATGGTACGGTTGCTTATGCCTGAGCATTTTAAAAGTTTAGAGGAAGTATTTAAAACGGAGCCGGGATTACGCAAGCTGCGGGATATTATTAAATCGTCGGATGTTATTATAGATTTTTATAAGATATTTCCCGATTTAAAGAATATAGCAATACCTCAAAAAGTGATGAAACGTTTTTTAAAAATTAAAGTTGAAAATGCCGCTTGGCGCAGCGAATTAAAATTTAGAGAAAAGGAGATTGTTGATAAAATAAATTCATATTATAATGAAGATAGAGTAAAAGGAATAAAATTTTCGAATTGAAAAATATTAAAAATATAGAGTAAATATTTATGGTAAAGAAATCAGGAAAAACAGAATATAACGCTAAAAACATTAATGTGTTAAAAGGGCTTGATGCAGTTAGAAAAAGACCCGCAATGTATATTGGTGATGTCAGCTCGAGGGGTTTACATCATCTTGTTAATGAAGTTGTTGATAACAGTATAGACGAAGCCCTTGCCGGGTATTGTGATAAAATAGAAATTATAATAAATACTGACAACAGCGTAACCGTTAAAGATAACGGCAGAGGCATCCCGGTTGATATTCATCCCGAAGAAAAGAGATCTGCACTTGAGGTTGTAATGACAGTACTTCATGCGGGCGGGAAATTTGACAAATCATCTTATAAAGTTTCAGGCGGTTTGCATGGTGTTGGTGTTTCGGTAGTAAATGCACTATCGGAATGGTTGAAAGTGGAAGTTAGAAGAGACGGTAAAGTTTATTTTCAGGAGTACAAGCGAGGTGTACCGGTAGCTAAAGTAAGAGCTATAGGTAAGACAAAGAAAGATGACACAGGTACGATAGTTACCTTTATGCCTGACAGAGAGATTTTTAATACCACCGAATTCAAATTCGATACTCTTGCCGAGAGAATGAGGGAATTAGCATATCTCAACAAGACAATAACAATAAAAATTAAGGACGAGAGAAACGGCGGAGAAGAAGCAACGTTTCACTTTAAGGGCGGTCTTGTTGAGTTTGTTAAGTATCTGGATGCCCACCGGACATCGTTACATAAAACTGTTTACGTTGAAGGGGAACGGGACGGAACGCCGGTCGAGCTTGCATTTCAGTATACAAACAACTATACCGAAAATATTTTTTCGTATGTTAACAATATAAATACGCATGAAGGCGGAACGCATCTTTCAGGTTTTAAAACCGCATTAACCCGTACATTGAATACCTATGCTTACAAGAATAAACTACTGAAAGAAGGAAAGATAACTTTAACCGGTGAGGATTTTAGGGAAGGTCTGACGGCTGTTATTTCAGTTAAAGTAGCCGAACCGCAGTTTGAAGGACAAACAAAGACAAAACTCGGAAATAGTGAAACGCGATCGGCGGTTGAAACAATAATTGGTGAAAAGTTAGGTGATTTTCTCGAAGAAAATCCATCCATTGCAAAAAAGATTATTGAAAAGTGTACGAGAGCTGCCGAAGCAAGATTAGCTGCGCGTAAAGCACGTGATCTTGCCAGAAGAAAAAATGCGCTCGATAGCATGAACCTCCCGGGTAAACTTGCAGACTGTTCGATAACGGATCCGGAACACTGTGAAATATATATTGTCGAAGGTGACTCGGCTGGCGGTTCTGCAAAACAGGGGCGTGATAGAAAGTTTCAGGCAATACTTCCTCTTAAAGGAAAAATTCTTAACGTTGAAAAAGCAAAAATCAATAAGATACTAGAGAACAACGAAATTAAAGCAATCATCTCCGCAATAGGTGCCGGCATTGGTGCCGACTTCGATGAAACGAAAGCGAGATACGGAAAGATTATCTTAATGACTGATGCCGATGTTGACGGAAGCCATATAAGAACGCTTCTTCTCACATTCATTTACAGGTACATGAAAGAATTGATCGCTTCAGGCAAAGTTTATATTGCACAGCCTCCTCTTTATAAAATAAAGAAAGGGAAAGAAGAATTTTATGCGTTCGATGATAAAGAAAGAGACGAAATATTGAAAAGATTAAAAGTAAACGGAAAGAAAGGAAAAGAAACGGCACCGGAAGGAGCCGGAGATAAAATAAAAGGGGTTAACATTTCGCGCTATAAAGGTCTTGGCGAAATGAACCCGCAGCAGCTCTGGGATACAACTATGAACCCCGAGACGCGCACGGTGTTGCAGGTAGCAATAGAAAGTGCAGCAGCAGCAGATAAGATATTTGAAACCCTTATGGGCGATGATGTAGAACCCCGCAGGGCGTTTATCGAAAAGAACGCAAAATATGTTAAAAACCTCGATGTATAATTAATTTTAAATCTGAAAAAATTTAGAAGGAAAGATATCCATTTATGCCAACGATTTTTGAAAAAATAATTCCGGTAGCTCTCGAAGAAGAGATGAAGTCATCATACATCGATTACTCGATGTCTGTAATTGTATCACGTGCTCTTCCGGATGTAAGAGATGGATTAAAACCGGTTCACAGAAGAGTCCTTTACGGAATGCATGAACTCAGTATGGCTTACAACAAACCGTATAAAAAATCTGCAAGAATAGTCGGAGAAGTTCTCGGTAAATATCATCCGCATGGTGACTCAGCCGTTTACGATACGATGGTTAGAATGGTGCAGGATTTTTCTTTGCGGTACCCGCTGGTTGACGGACAGGGAAACTTTGGCTCCGTTGACGGCGATTCGCCTGCCGCAATGCGATACACTGAAGTTCGTTTGAGCAGGATTTCAGAGGAGATGCTGCGCGACCTCGATAAAAACACGGTGGACTTTGTTCCGAACTTTGATGATTCACTACAGGAGCCGACTGTTCTGCCTTCCTACCTGCCTAATCTTTTAGTAAACGGTGCAAGCGGTATTGCAGTTGGAATGGCGACAAATATTCCTCCTCATAATCTTACGGAAGTTATCGACGGGCTGATTGCGCTTATAAAAAAACCGGATACCAAAGTAGAAAATCTGATGAAATATATAACCGCTCCCGACTTTCCAACGCGCGGAATTATTTATGGTTACGAAGGTGTTAAATCAGCATATACTACCGGACGGGGCAGAATCATTGTCCGCGCAAGAGCAAATATAGAAACGTTAAAGAACAACAGGGAAAACATTATAATTACCGAGCTGCCTTACCAGGTGAACAAAGCCAACTTAATTGAGAAGATAGCCGATTTGGTAAGAGGGGGAAAGATTAATGAAATTTCAAATATAAGAGATGAATCTGACCGCGACGGATTGAGGGTTGTTATCGAGTTAAAGAGAGATGCCCAGCCGGCTGTGGTCCTCAATCAGCTATATAAGCATACACAGATGCAGACTACGTTCGGTGTAATTATGCTTGCCCTGGTCAAAGGCATTCCGAAAGTGCTTACTCTTAAAGAGATGATGGAGCACTTTATTGAACATCGGATGGATGTGTTGATAAGAAGAACCAAATACGAATTGGATTCCGCTGAAAAAAGAGCTCACATCCTGGAAGGTTATATTATTGCTCTTGATAATATCGATGCGGTTATTCAAACAATTAAGAAATCGAAAGATGTTGAGACTGCCAGAAACAACCTGATGCACAAGTTTAAACTGAGCGAAGTACAGGCAAAAGCGATTCTGGATATGCGTCTCCAGCGATTGACCGGTCTTGAAAGAAAGAAAATTGAAGATGAGTATAAAGAAACAATTAAAATTATAGAAAAGCTTAAAGGAATTCTTTCCAATGAGGATAAAAGGTATTTTATCATTAAAGAAGAACTTTTAGAGATTAAGAAAAGATACGGCGACGAAAGAAGAACCGAAATAGTTTATAGTTGCGAAGACTTCTCCCTGGAAGACATTATTGCCGAAGAAGATGTGGTGGTTACAATTTCGCACAGAGGATTCATTAAAAGATTTCCTGTTAGCGGATACAGAAAACAGGGCAGAGGCGGCAGAGGAGTAACGGGCGCCGGAACAAAAGATGATGATTTCATCGAGCATATGTTCATTGCTTCTACGCATCAGTATATTCTTTTCTTTACCGATAAAGGAAAGGTGTACTGGCTTAAGGTTCATGAAATACCGGAAACCGGGCGTGCTGCAAGAGGCAGATCGATTCTTAATTTGCTTCAAAAAGAAAAAGATGAAGACATAACTGCATTTGTTGCCGTTAAAGAATTTTCAGACGATAAGTATCTTGTAATGGCAACTAAAAAAGGCACGGTTAAAAAAACAGTGCTCTCCGCTTACGGCAATGTTCGTAAAGGCGGTATAAATGCTATTAACCTCGTTAAGGGCGATAACCTGATTGAAGTAAAGATGACCGACGGCACCAACGATCTTGTGCTCGGAACACGAAACGGTTTTGCCATAAGGTTTAATGAAAAAGATGTAAGAAACATGGGAAGAACTGCTACAGGTGTGAGAGGCGTTAGACTTGGTAAGGGCGATGTTGTGGTAGGGCTGCTTGTTATTAAGCGGCAGGGCACGAGCGTTTTGGTTGTTACCGAAAGAGGTTATGGTAAAAGATCGGATACAAACGCGTATAGAATTACTCACCGCGGCGGTAAAGGCGTAATTACAGTAAAAACCACACCGAGGGTGGGCAAGATGATTTCGCTTATGGAAGTAGTTGATAAAGATGAGCTTGTTATAATAACAAATAAAGGAATGGTTATTAGACAAGCCGTTAGAAATATCAGGGTGATGGGCAGGAACACGCAAGGTGTGAGGGTAATAAACCTGAAAGACGGTGATATGATAGCCGATATTGCCAAAGTTATTACTGAAGATGAACATCTGAACGGTAATAATAACAATAGTAACAATGGAGCTGAATTACCCGGGCTGATATCTGAAAAATGATTATGTTTATTGATTAATAAAGAAGGCAGTCAACAGACTGCCTTTTTTAATGCTTGTTATTTAAATGACATTCATATCTTTGATAGAATTTTATATCAACTTATTCCCAATTGGAATTTGAGATTTGGAAAGAGCCACTTTTCCCCTAATTCGTTAGTCTCGTTAGAGACGACCCGTTTATAGCACGGCGGGGAACTGCCGTGATAATTATAAAGAACGAGTATTAAAGTTCCGTAGGAACGGCCGGTATTATGCTACTGCTTTTGTTTGGGTGGCAGGACAATTGTCCCGCCCCACGTTGGTTTGGAATTTGTTTTTTTTTTGAGACTTATGATTTCCTAAGTATTGCTGAAATGTTGTTCTTGCAGGTAAATTAGCAAGGCGAACATAAGTTCGCCCCGCAAAAATTTATTTGAGCAAAATCATCTTCTTCGAACTAATAAATGATCCTGCCCGCAGTCTGTAAAAATACACACCGCTCGGGAAACCGGTTGCATTGAAAGTAACCTCATAATCACCAGCAGGTAATTCTTCATTTACTAATGTTGTTACTTCATTACCTAAAACATCATATACCTTTAACGACACAAATCCCCCGTCTCCGCTCTGCGGAGCCACCCCCTTTTCCAAAGGGGGACTTAGGGGGATTGAAAATTTAATTTTTGTTGAAGGATTGAATGGGTTCGGATAATTTTGTTCTAAAGCAAACCTGACAGGTGCAATATTATCATTGTTTTCATTTTCAATACTTGTAATAATGTGGAATTTCATCCTCGCATTTGTTATCGCCTCCCGTAAACCGGCTAAGTCATCTGCGCCCATCACGGCAAAAGCAACTCTTAGCGTGTCACCTGCAGCAACAGAAAAAGGACCCGCAGAAGTCACATGAGAAATATCACCGGGTCCTGCAGTTGGCTTACCGATACCGCTTGAAAGTGCCTGCCATTTTTCAATATCGGTAAAGCCATCGTAAATCTGAAAGCCGCCGTCACCGCCATCGTTTTTTATTGCCCAAAAGTTATAATCATCGGAAGAGATTAGACCCAAGCCAACATAATTATCAGGGCTGCCGCCTACTCTGTATGCATAACCGAATTTACCGCTTTCATCCCATTCAGTTTTATCATTTAAGGCATCGGCAAAATCCCAATCGAAGAACAGTCCGGCATACAGATTATTAATTACACTTGAGTTTGTGTTTATAAATTTATAATCGAGAATAATATATTTTTCATCCGAGGTTGAGGTAAAGGTGTAAGAATGAAAATGTGTTTCAATTCCGATTTTATTACCGCCGGCGTTATCGTCGTTGAATACGGATGAACCCTCGATATCGGCAGTTTCACCGGGGATGCTCAAAACAAACGGTTGTATTACCGAAAAGTCTGAGTTCTGCACACTCTGATCATCGCCTCTCGCCGCATCGGAAATTTGATTGGCAGAAGTGCCCAAAATCAGTGCGCCCTCGAAAAGTAAATTATCGCCGCCTAAGTAAACGAAACCATCGCCCTGCAAATTGTTTGGATAATCATTATATGCAAATGTTCCTTTGCTTGTAATAGTCAATGCCACATCGTTGCCGGACTGCGTGGCATAAGTTGGGTTCCCAATCGTGCCTGTCCACTGGTAATCTTCGTAACTGCCATCCGAATAATTAAGCAAGAATTTAAGATCGGCATTTTCAGGCAAAGGGTCATTTAAAGTGAATGAAAATTTATTTGTTGAGTTATTAAACTCTTCCAGCATACTATGAGCGCCGGCATTAAAAGTTCCGTTATTAATTGTTGAATAGCTATTCTTGTTTTCCAATGTAATTATAAGATTTGAAGTCGGGTTTAAATAGTTGATGAAATTCACCGTTAAGGTAATAGTCTCTCCCGGCTGGAATATTCCGTCGCCGTTACCGCCGGGCGCTTCGTCGGAATACTGAAAGTTTAATGCTCTGACGGAGATCGAATTTGTATTACTAACGGATTTTGGTGCATTTATTCTTCCAAAGCCAATCAGGTTAGCATAAGCCGGATTGTTAGCATCAATATTATCCGAGTTAACCCTTACCTGCTCACCAACCTGCAATGGTGTGTACGCTGGAAATTGTGCGAACACAAGGGCTGCTAATCCGGCAGCAAGCGGAGAAGCCATCGATGTTCCGCTTAATGTTGCATAAGTATTGTTCATCCATGTAGAATAGATTCCGCTGCCCGGTGCCGAAACATCAACCGCAGTTCCGTAATTTGAGAAGCCGGATTTAGAATCGCCCGATGTAGTGGACGCTACCGATAATACGCCATCGTACCATGCGGGATAAAAAGCCCCTGAAGAATTATTATTTCCTGCAGCACAAACAATCAATGCACCTTTTGAAATGGCGTATTCAATCGTCTCCTGTCCGAAAATAGAATAACCGCCGCCGCCCCAACTGCAATTAATTACTTTAGCACCATTATCGGCTGCATAAGTAATTCCTTCAAACCCAAAAATTATATACGGTGAGCCGTTCGGACCACGTCGATCATCAATGGTAGTTTTAACAGCCATTATTTTAGAATTAAATCCTATCGATGCAATTCCAACACCATTGTCTGTTACCGCAGAAGAGATACCTGCGACATGAGTTCCATGATCGGGTCTGTCTTCCATCGGATTATTGTCGGGAGTACCGTGCAGTCCGCCAAAATCCCACCCTCTTATATCATCTACAAAACCATTATTATCGTCATCGATTCCGTTGTTTGGAATTTCATCCCAATTCATCCAAATATTTGCACCAAGATCGGGATGATCCCAATCGACACCTGTATCTACAATTCCAATTACTATATTTGTATCGCCTTTAGTTATATCCCAAGCGAGAGTTGCTTTAATTTTAGATAAATTCCATTGCGAGCCGAAACTCGGATCGTTGGGCGTATAAACAAGCTCGTAAACAAATTTTGGCTCAGCCCATTCAATTTCTCTAAGCTCAGAAATTTTCGATGAAACAAAAAACGGATCGGAATCAGATTCGTAATTAATAATAACAATTCTATCAAATCCCGACTCATCCGGAGCTTTATTTGGGAACACCGCAATAACAGAATTGATGCCATAGCCCTCAAGATAACTTACTAACGGCTGCATTAGCTGAACCGAGCCATCTAAATTTACAATCGGTCTTTCTGTAAGTTTAACAACAACTATGTTCGACAGATAATTTACATTTCCCTTATTAATGATTTTCAGGTTGTTCCATAGGGGATTAGAACCGTATGAAAAAACCGTAGTGAGTAATGTAATAAAGAACCCCCACAACAATCGTTTATAAAGTGATTGCATAACATACCTTTGTAGTTAAATTATAATTGATTTGGTTTTAAAACTCCGACAAATTATAATATCTGTTTATTACTAAATGAAACAAGTCGGTTTCTGCTCACGGCTAAAATTAACAAAATGAAGTAAGGACACAATAATTATGATGATAGTTTATATAACAGCACTCAAAGCAAGGTGATGAGCTTTAATAGTTTTATCCAGGTCTTCTTTTGAGTGAGCCGTTGAAACGAACATTGCCTCAAACTGTGCAGGCGCAAGATAAATACCCTGCGCCAGCATTTCTCTAAAATATTTTCCGTACAGGGCAGTATCTGATTTAACTGCGCTCTTAAAATCTTCTACAGTTTCTTCTGTAAAGAACATGCACATCATCGAGCCGACCCTGTTCATTGCGTAATTTTTATTAAGCGCTTTAATATTATCTTTCATTCCCTTTTCCAAATAAAAAGCTTTTTCTTCAAGTTTATCATAAATTTCGGGATGATCTTTAATATGTTTCAGTGCCGCATAACCGGCAGCCATAGCAAGAGGGTTGCCGCTCAATGTTCCCGCTTGGTAAACCGGACCGTTAGGTGCGAGCATGTCCATAATTTCTGCTTTGCCTCCAAAAGCACCCACCGGCAAACCACCGCCTATAATTTTTCCGAAGGTAGTTAGATCAGGTTGAATGCCGTATAAACCCTGTGCACCGCTAGCCGAAACCCTGAAACCGCTCATCACTTCATCAAAAATCAGCACGATCTTTTCAGATGTGCATATTTCTCTAAGCCCGGTTAAAAATTCTTTCTTTGAGGGAACAACGCCCATGTTCCCGGCAACCGGTTCGATGATGACGGCAGCAATTTCATTTTTGTTCGATGAGATTAATTTTTTTACCGATTCAATATCGTTGTAATCAGCAAGGAGTGTATCGGCGGCGTTCCCTTTTGTAACCCCGGGACTTGTAGGTACACCAAGCGTAAGAGCACCCGAGCCGGCTTTGATTAAAAAATAATCTGCGTGACCATGATAACATCCCTCAAACTTTATAAATTTCTCCCGCTTGGTATAACCTCTTGCTAACCTTATTGCGCTCATTGTTGCTTCGGTGCCGCTGTTAACCATTCTTACCTTTTCCACCGAGGGTACGAGTTGCGTGATAAGCTCAGCCATTCTTACTTCTAATTCCGTCGGTGTTCCAAAGCTTGTTCCGTTTTCTATTGCATTTAATAATGCCTGTCTTATAAACGGCGGGTTATGTCCGAATAAATGCGGACCCCAGCTTCCGATGTATTCAATAAACTCGTTACCGTCAACATCCCGAAAGTGTGAGCCATCACCTTTTGTAATAAACAAAGGTTCACTGCCAACTGATTTAAATGCACGGACAGGCGAATTTACTCCGCCCGGGATATATTTTTTTGCTTCTTCAAAGAGTTGTTTGCTTTTTTCAACATTCATTTATCTAATCCGATATTTTATTAATTGCACAAATTTAAGTATAACTTCCTCAAAAATTAAGTTATCAACCAATTATCAACCAAATAGTTCCGCTTATCATGAAAGAGTTTTGATCGCTAATTAATTCTTATAGTTTTAAGCGTGAAATTATTGATTGGTTGATTTAGAGTTAACTAAAACAGGTGAGCAACCCGTCTCTTCTCCAAAGGCGCGCAGTTAAATCGTTTATGTTTTTAATTGCGTGCTTTTTTATTTAACTCAAGTTAACCGTTAGCTTTGGTAAACCCTTAAAACGGTTAAATTTTTAGTATTTTTTTCCGTTAACACCGGGATTAATCCCGGCGTTAATGAAACGATAACTTGAATTATTAACAGTTTAATATTTTAGGCAGTTAGCTTGAGTTATTTAAAAAGAATATCATAATCTTTTTCTTTCCCTTTTTTCCACCATTTTGCCGGGATAACTTTCCAGTTACCTATTAGTTCGGGATAGATGGATTTCTTT
>BDSV01000092.1 GCA_002898075.1 bacterium BMS3Abin03 | reverse complement strand
TAATCGATACTTGATAATTGCACATTCTACATTTGTAAAGACCGCGGGTGGATATTTTCCAAAATTCTCTTCCATTGCATTTTGGACATTCAAATCCATTTGGCCAGCGTGTAGTGTATAGAAAACTATAGCAATCCTCCTCTCTGCGAAATTTCTTGTTGAATGTTATCCAACTCATCTCTTTGTATTCCGGCCTAACTTCTTTTCTCATGATACCTAATCTAATAAATTAGGTGAGCTAAGTTAATAAGCATTTTTTTAAATTTAAATGATCTTTCGAATCGAAACACCCGTATGTTTTTCGTTAAAACAATTCCTTTTCCATCTGAAGCATTACATCTCATTATTGGTTTTTAGAACATAACATTAAAAAATAATGTAATGTTTATTAACCACCAAAGTGTTATTTACTTCAGAAAATAAAAATTAAAATGTTCTTGTAGAGTTCATCTCAATTAATTACATTCCAATTAAAATTTAGACAATTCATCATAAATAAAAGAGGAAGCAATAAAAATGGCACTGGATATTAGAAGAGCCGATTACTATTATACATCGGTTGAAGACCAGCCGGGAGAGGCATATAAGTTACTTTCGCAGCTTGCAGATATAGGCGTAAACCTGCTTGCTTTTACGGCAATTCCGGTTGGCCCGATGCGTACACAGTTTACACTTTTCCCGGAAGATTCCAACAAATTAATAGAAGCAGCACGGAAAGCCGGTTTTACAATTGACGGACCAAATCCGGCATTGCTTGTTCAGGGAGACGATGAGCTTGGTGCATTAACCGGAATTCATAAAAAACTTTATCAAGCCGGTGTAAATGTGTATGCGTCAAGCGGCGTTACAGACGGGCAGGGCAGCTTCGGTTATGTGCTTTATATTAGACCGGAGGAAATGAATAAAGCTGTATCGGCTTTAGAAGTATCGTAAGCAATTATATTTCTAACAATTGCGGTCTGAGTTTACATTCAAATTAATTACAAAGGGGTGCTATGTCAAAAATTACGGGCAACTTACAATCTCTTTCAGCGGCACATTTAAGTGCGGAAGAAAAATTAATTACCGGGATTAGGGTAAACCTTAAAGGCACAGCATTAGATGTTGGTATTTTATCATTAGGCGGTGCCCCTGCCGCTATAATGGGTTCGGAAACAATAGAAGAAGGACGACAGCAGGCAAAAGATGCCGGGATTCCTCTTTGTCAGCAAATGGCTCTCGGCTTAACGAATAAAAGAATTATTATCTGGAAACGCTCGGCATTTACCGGAAAACCGAAAGAGATTATTGGAGAGATACCTTTGAGCAATATCAAAGATGTGTCTTTTGAAGCCGGAACATTTGGTGATAAGCTAATCTTTAATTTTACCGAAGATAAAGTGCTCGAACTCGAATCGGTTAAAGTGGATAACGGGAAGGGGTTTGCAGATAATTTGAGAAAGTTAATCAGCAACAACTTGTTGAAACCTTTTTAATTAAAAAAAAGACAAATAATTTAATATTTTTCAGAGAGAAGAATTTCAGAATTAATTAACAGGGAGATTAATATGAGACCAATTATATTTCTTATCATCATTTCATTCTTTTTAGTTTCACCCACGCAATTAAAAGCCCAGGCAGAACGACACGATAAAGGTGTTTTCAAACCATACAAAAATGAATTCTTCGAAAAGATTAAAGAAAGCATAAAAAAGTTTAATACACCCGAAAAGAAAGAGAAAAAATATTTCAAGATGGATTTTACGGGATTGGACCTGCCAAAATCCATTGATGAATTTACAAAGTACTGGTACAATCCTCCAATCTCGCAGGGCAACACCGGTACTTGCTGGGATTTTTCAACTACATCGTTTTTCGAATCGGAAGTTTATAGGATTTATAAAAAAGAAATTAAGCTTTCCGAAATGTACACTGCTTACTGGGAATATGTTGAAAAAGCAAGAAGATATATTAGGGAGCGAGGTAATTCCGAGTTCGGTCAGGGATCCGAGGCAAACGCAGTTCCGCGAATCTGGAAAATATACGGCATAGTTCCCGAAGAAGTTTACACCGGCTTAAAACCCGGGCAGGAATTTCACGATCACAGCAAGATGTTTGCTGAGATGAAAAGTTACCTCAATGGATTAAAAGAATCTAATGCCTGGAATGAAGATGAAGCCCTCGCTACAATAAAATCAATTATGAATCATTATATCGGGGAACCTCCTGCAGAATTTACAGTTGACGGGAAAACATACACACCAAAGCAATACCTGAAAGACGTCGTTAAACTAAATTTGGATGATTATGTCGATATCCTTTCACTAAAAGCAAAACCTTATTACGAACAGGTTGAATACAAAGTGCCCGATAACTGGTGGCACAGCGATGTTTATTATAATATTCCGCTCGATGATTTTATGAATGTAATTAAGAAAGCAATAAGAAACGGCTATACTCTTGCGATCGGCGGAGATGTTTCCGAAGCGGGTTACGATGCAGAATACGAAGTAGCAATGATTCCAAGTTTCGATATCCCGTCAGACTATATCGACGAAGACTCAAGACAGTTCCGTTTCAGCAATCATTCAACTACCGATGATCATGGAATTCACCTGGTTGGATATATGACAAAGAATGGTAAGGATTGGTACTTAATAAAAGATTCCGGTTCGGGTTCGCGCAACGGAAATAACAAAGGTTATTATTTTTACCAGGAAGATTATGTAAAATTGAAAATTATGGATTTTATGGTTCATAAAGATGTTGTAAAAGATCTGCTGAAAAAATTTAACCGTTAAAATATATTTCACTTTCATCAAAGCACCGGGGTTAAATAAATAACCGGTGCTTTGGCATCATTTTCATCTTTTATAATAATTTATTTGAACCGCGCAAAATATCAACTGTAATCGATTAGACATTTAAGTTGACCCCCGGCGCTAATTGAAGATCAATTAATGTGTAATACTTATTTAATAATGCCAGCGAAATGGTTTTGATTTTTAAATAGCTTATGTTAAAATTTCATATTAGTAATGAATTAATAAATCCCAGGAAGTTTATATGAAAACCAGTCCTAAAATTCTCTTTACTCTTTCGTTTTTCCTTTTAATGCAATACGGCTGTGATGATTCGGTAACAAATACTATTGATGAATCTAATCTGATAGTCAACTCTTCCTTTGAAAAAAACGGTAATTCAACTCTGTTTGGATGGAAGGAAGGACTTAATGCGAACGTAAATTTTACAAATGATACACCCCCTGGGGGTGGCAACTGGGCTGTAACCATAGAAAGTGAAGGTCCTTTCCCCCGTACCTTCGATCAGCTAACCACAAAGGTTAAAATTTCACCGGGAACATTCAAGTACCAGTTATCAATTTGGGCAAAATATTACATTATACATGGATGGGCTGATCTATACTTAATCAAACCCGATACAACTATTCTCACAACATCTTTTCAGATTAACGATACAACCTGGGAAAATTATACATCGATTGTAACCGTTACATCCGAAGAAGGAGACAGCTTAAGATTAAATTTAACCGGAGGTGCTTCTGAACTTATTGCCGGGAGAACATACTTCGACCTTTGCACTCTTAAGATATTAGAATAAACAAGTAATTTTTTTATCTTTGCAAATTCTTTAACAAATAATTTTTAAATTTAATGCGAAAAACATTTCTCATTGCCACGATTTTCCTCTTAATTTATTCATTACCATCTTTAGCACAAATGACTACTGATGAGTATAAAACTGAAAAGGGAAATCTTATAAACAAAAAAACAGAACTGACCAGAGAAATTGCAAACCTTAAAACAGAAATCGATAGTCTGGAAAAACTTGCTCCTCAATTAGAACAGAATATTATTGCGTGCAATCGTGATTTATTCATGATTAAATACGGTAAAGAAATGGGGCAGCGTATTGCTTATAAAAGAATCTGGAAAGGAATGACAGAAGAGATGCTGCGCGATAGCTGGGGAAAGCCGGACAAAATAGATAAAAACGTTGAGAAGTGGGGAGTGTTTACCCAGTGGTTTTACGGCAACGTAATTTTCTTTTTCCGTGACGGTAAGCTTACCGATTGGGAAGGTGAGCAGGAAAAGTAAATTTAGAATAAATTATTAATGAGAGTATGCCAACACATATAAAATCTGCAACCTTAATAAAATCCGCCGGAAACAAACCGAAAATAATAGAAGAATTTATCGGCAGGGTAAATTCCGATAATGAAAATATTAGCATTGCAAAGATGAAAAGCCCGGAGGGATGGGTTGAACCGGGGCAAACTCCCGAATTTGATGAGTACACAATTGTATTAAATGGAATATTAAAAGTAGAAACACGGGATGAAACATTTGAAGTGAAAGCCGGAGAAACAATAATTGCACATAAAGGTGAGTGGGTAAGATATAGTTCGCCTTTCCACGGAGGTGCTGAGTATATTGCCGTGTGCCTGCCTGCATTTTCTCCCGGTACAGTACATCGCGACAAATAAAGCATTGTTCAAAACAAGAAACTGCTTTTTATAAGTTCACTTTTAAAAGGTAAATACACTGTAACCTGATCTCCACCTAATTATTTTTTTTAGATCCGGCTCATCAATTATCAGCGGGAAGTTTTTTGACAAACCATAGAATATTTCACCACTGCAGGGGTTTTTTATTACAAACATTTCACCCCTCGAGGGGTTAAGAAGTTTATTCGGCGGCATTAATATTTCTCAATAATTCCGAATCGGATTTTACAGAAAGCAATCTGTAATTATAAAGTTGTTAATAAAAATTTTGAAGATCTTCAAGTACTAATTCTATTACTTGATGAATTCCTGCCTTTTTTTATCAAAGAATTCGCATAATATTTATGCAACAAAAAAAATTTAAAAAGATGTCTAATCATCTCCTCCCATATATCTGATCACTTCTTGTCTTGTGCAGAAGCCTCCTATGGTGATCAGGTTTGGCGGCTGGGTAATAATTGCAATATGTTGTAGTCCTCCTCACTTTATTATTATTGCTTTTTTAACTCAGCCGCCTTTTAATAGAAACAAGCTACATAAACAGAAATTACTAATCACAGAATTTTTACTTTTGTTTAAAAATGCTGTCGGGCAGCCCCTGGTTTATTCTATAATCCGAATAACTTAAATAAACTTTACCTGTAGTTCTTCCCGGTTCTTTTTCATTGTCCTTTTCATCGGAATCGAAAGTACCGTTCATACCTTTTGGAAAACGCATCCTGTCAATAGTAAAAGTGAATATGAGCGAGTCGGGAAGGTTGTAACCGGAATATGTATTATTGTAGAAAAAATCGATTGTGAAAGTTCCCGATGGTTTAGCGGTAGATTCAATCTTCATAATAATGTTCCGCCGCGTATCTATCCAGAGGGTACTCAAAACAATATCACTCTCGCTGCCGAGGGGTATTACTTTTACAACGGAGGTTATTACATTACGAATAGTATCTTCCGCGACGTAAAGAGCAGTGTGTTTCCCGTTTAAAATAGAAAGAGATAAAAGATTTAGACTTCTTTTAGGAAGCAAAGCAAACTTTTCGGATTCTACATAAATTTTATCCGGTTGTTTAAAATAAACCGTTGCATCCGATTCGGGAACTTTCAGAAAATCAACATCAACTTTAATGTGTACATTTACCCGGTAATCTTCAACCCCGGAAAAAGTTTCTTTTACCCTGTCAAGTATCTCATCGGGGTTTTTACTTTGTGCATAAGCAGAACTCCAGCAGCAAAGACCCGCTAATTGAATAACCACAAAAATTATTTTTACTGAATTCATCAATATTCCTATCAAGATAAAATATCTTTTCGTTTAAATATCACCGCCGTCAATCCGAAAAAGAACAATGTATGCCCCAACAAAACGGAAACATCTTTAAAAACTTTGGAAAGACTTATCGGATCGTCGAAAAACAGACGCCAGGAGAGAATATAATTTATAAACAAATACGGTTTAATCTTTCTGAACAAGTCTATGTTTATTGCTGATATAATCAAGAATACAATTATAACTGTCATAGTTGAAATGATTGGTCCGATTGCATTTTCCACGAGTGAGGAAAAGAGAAGCGCCAAGCTGCAAACTACCGACATTCCCAGCGTGGCATAACCATAAGCGAGAAAAAACCGCCATATCACATCTCCCCTATCAAAAATAATTATACTCCCGCTTTTTATTACAATTAGTTCACCTGTGCCGAAAAGTATTATACCTAACCCAAGACTAACAACTGCCAGCCATAAAATCAGAAGAGCAGTATAAATATTTCCGGCAAGATATTTAGCAACAACTACCTGCAATCTCGAAACCGGTCTGGTTAGTAAAATTCTATAAGTACCCGCAGTCGCTTCTCCCGCCAGCAGATCACCGGCAACAAGGGTAATAAGAAATGGAATATGAACTGCCAGAGTGTTCATTATTAGAAAAGCTATGAAAAAACCATTCAGCAAATTACCTACAAACATAAATGACTGCCTGAGATTCTGAGTCATAAAATTAAGAGAATTCTGTCCTTCAAAATACATTGCCATCTGAATGATTGCCACAAGCAACCCGATTGCAATGAATCCAATGTAAGTACGCCATTTTCTGAAAATCTTATAAAGCTCAATCCTAACAAGCTCGGTCATTAAGCGGCTTCCCCGGTAATTTTTAAAAAGTACTCTTCAAGTGACCGTGTCGGAATTACTGCGCTTACGAGAATGCCGTTTTCAATCAATGTTTTGTTGAGCAGAGCAATTTCGTTATTCTGAAGATTGAAAACAAAAACATTCCCGTTAAATTCGACGAGTTTATTATGCCAGACAGATTGCGATAAAACATCTTTCGTTTTAACTGCGTTATCAACTTCAAATTTAACATTTAACTCTCCTGCTTTAAGTAATTGCTTTACTTCACCTTCAACAACAGTTTTACCTTTGTTGATTATTATCATCCTGTTTGCAACCAATTCAACTTCGGACAAAACATGAGATGAGAGAAAAATTGTTTTCTTTTTATCTTTACTTAGCCTCTTAATCAACTCTCTAATTTCCTTCATCCCCTGCGGGTCAAGTCCGGTTGTAGGTTCATCAAGTATTATTAAATCCGGATCGTGAAGCAATGCCTGCGCTATTCCCAAACGCTGTTTCATCCCGTGCGAATAAGTTTTTACTTTGCTGTGACTCCTATCCCTCAATCCTACTAACTCCAGCACTTCCATAATTCTTTCGGAATTAAATTCCTTTTCGGAAATCCTGCCCAATATTTCAAGGTTTTTAAATGCAGTTAAATACAGGTAAAAATCCGGTTTTTCGACGATAGCGCCAACATTTTTTAGTATTTCACGGCGATTCGACTTAAGCGATTTGCCGAATATTTTTATCTCGCCCTCCTTTGGAGTGATGAGAGTAAGCAGCATTCTGATGGTAGTACTTTTCCCTGCCCCGTTTGGTCCTAGAAATCCAAACACATCCCCCCTGTAAACATTCAATGAAAGCGCATCGACGGCTTTAATATCTTTAAATATTTTAGTGAGGTTATTCACCTCAACAACTTTTTCCGTTTCTGAATTCTGCATAGATTAAACGCCGTAATACTGAAAGTTTTTACCTTTTAAAATAAACAATTTTACACGTGAATTTATTCATAAAATTATTTAAAGTGTAGATGAAAATTTCCTCGTTATATTTTTGTGAGATTTATTAGTACCTGATAAATTTTATATTAATTATTTTCTTCGAAATCGAATTAAAATTAAATGTTCATAACATCATGAAAGATTTAATTTGTTTTTTTATAAAAATATCGTAAAGTTAGAGTTAGCACTATCAGGGTCAAAAATAAATTTGTTAATCTCGGCGGCAATTGCTATTTCATCTTATTTAAGAATTCTTTAGTTTCAACCAAACCCTGATCAGATATCAAACTTTTTAATTTTTAATTTGTTGATGCAGCCTATCAGATGTTTTTGAAAGAACAATTATCTGTATTCCAAGTATTTATTAATTACTTAATTTAAATTTAGGAGAATCGGATGCAAATTAATAGATTATTTACTAAAGCCGGTAAAGATCCTCTGGCTTCTATTAAATTTGTAAAGCGCGTATCGGAGATAAAAAATCCCGATGGTTCAATTGTATTTAGAATGGAAGACGTTACAGTACCGGGTCAATGGTCCCAGGTAGCAATTGATATTATCGCACAGAAATATTTTAGAAAAGCAGGAGTTCCTAAGTTACTAACCAAAGTTCCTGAAGAAGGAATTCCCGAATGGCTACAATCATCAAAAGCTGACGAAGAAAAGTTGAGCCAGCTTCCCGAGGAAGATAGATACACCTCCGAAAAGGACAGCAGACAGGTGTTTCACAGGTTAGCGGGTAACTGGACATACTGGGGCTGGAAAGCCGATTATTTTAATTCCGAAGAAGACGCAAGAGCTTTTTATGACGAACTGATCTATATGTTAGCCAATCAAATGGCTGCACCCAACAGCCCGCAGTGGTTTAACACCGGGTTGAATTGGGCTTACGGAATTTCAGGCCCTTCGCAGGGTCATTATTTTGTTGATTTTGAAACGGGAAAACTAACCCAGTCGTCCGATGCATATACTCACCCGCAACCCCACGCATGTTTTATTCAATCGGTAAAAGATGATCTTGTAAATGAAGGCGGTATAATGGATTTATGGGTGCGGGAAGCACGTTTATTCAAGTACGGTTCCGGTACCGGTTCAAACTTTTCAGATATCAGGGGAGAGAACGAACCGCTCAGCGGAGGCGGTAAATCTTCAGGTTTGATGTCATTCTTAAAAATCGGCGACAGATCAGCCGGCGCTATAAAATCCGGAGGTACTACGCGCAGAGCTGCCAAAATGGTTACCCTGGATCTAGATCATCCGGATATTGAAGCTTTTGTTAAATGGAAAGTTACCGAAGAACAAAAAGTAGCAGCTTTAGTTACCGGCTCCAAGCTTACAAATTTTCACCTGAACAATATAATACAAGCTTGTTATAAAGAGCATCCCGAAAACGACAGGTTCAATAAGCATGCAAACAAGAAGCTTAAACACGCTATTATCGAAGCCAGAAAGGTAATGATTCCGAACAATTACATCGAGCGTGTTATTCAACTTGCAAAGATGGGCTTTAAATCGATCGAATTTCCTGTTTATGACATCGACTGGAATTCTGAATCTTACGCAACTGTATCAGGGCAAAATTCTAACAACTCGATTCGTGTTGCCAATGAATTTATGAATGCCGTTTTAGAAGACGAAGACTGGAACCTTTACTGGAGAACCGAGAAGAAAAAATCGAAAGAAGAAGACAGGGCGCCGAAGCCATGTAAGATTTTAAGAGCACGCAACCTGTGGGACGATATAGCTTATGCCGCCTGGTCGAGCGCCGACCCGGGAATACAATTCCATTCTACAATAAATGAATGGCATACCTGCCCCAAAGACGGCGAGATCCGCGCAAGCAATCCTTGCAGCGAGTATATGTTCCTCGACGATACGGCTTGTAATCTTGCTTCGTTGAATCTTGTAAAATATTACGACCAGAAAAAACAAAAGTTTAAAATTGACGAGTACAGACATGCTTCAATGTTATGGACAATCGTACTCGAGATAAGTGTTTTAATGGCTCAGTTCCCGAGTAAAGAGATTGCACTGAAAAGTTATGAGTTCAGAACGCTTGGATTAGGTTATGCAAACCTCGGTTCTTTACTGATGCTCCAGGGTATTCCGTACGACAGCCGTGAGGCATTTGCAATCTGCGGTGCGCTTACAGCAATAATGCACATGAATTCATACGCTACATCGGCAGAGATGGCAAAGGAACTTGGGACATTCCCGAAGTACGATAAAAACAAAGAGAATATGCTCAGGGTCATCCGGAATCACCGCAGGGCAGCTTATAATGTTCCGGATGAGGAATATGAAGGATTGACGATCTACCCCGTTGGTATAAATCCACAACATTGTCCCTCCGATCTGCTGAAAGCTGCACGTGAAGATGCGGATAAGGCGCTTGAATCAGGCGAGAAATACGGATACAGAAATGCACAGGTAACGGTTATAGCCCCAACCGGAACAATCGGTTTATTAATGGATTGCGATACAACCGGTGTTGAACCGGATTTCGCATTAGTCAAATTTAAAAAATTAGCCGGCGGAGGTTACTTTAAAATAATTAATCAATCTATTCCTCCGGCGCTTGAAAGATTGGGATATAATAAAGATCAAATAAATGAAATTGTAAAGTATGCAAAGGGTCACGGAACCCTGCAGGGATGTCCGCACATTAACCCGGAATCGCTTAAAGCCAAAGGTTTCACAGAAGAAGTAATGACGAAGATTGAAAAAGCGCTTCCTTCTGTTTTTGAACTTGGATTTGCATTTAACAAATTTACCATCGGTGCAGATTTTATTGTCGATAAGCTTGGCATTCCGAAAGAAAAACTTGACTCGTTCGATTTTGATTTATTAACTGAATTAGGATTCAGCAAGCAGGAAATTGCATCTGCAAATGATTATGTGTGTGGAACGATGACAATAGAAGGAGCACCGTTCCTTAACCACGATCATTATCCCGTTTTCGATTGTGCAAATAAATGCGGTAAAAAGGGGTCGCGTTTCATCCGCTCATTAGCGCATATTAAGATGATGGCTGCTGCCCAGCCGTTTATTTCCGGAGCAATTTCTAAAACAATAAATCTCCCTAATTCGGCAACAATTGAAGACGTTAAAGACGCTTATATGCAGTCTTGGAAGTTAGGAGTAAAAGCCAACGCACTGTACAGAGACGGGTCGAAGCTATCGCAGCCTTTAAATACAATGAGCGATGAAGAAATTGAATTATTAATTGAAGATAAAGATAAACACGATATTGTAAGAGTAGCCGAAAAAATAATTCACAGATATATAGCCAAAAGAAGAAGACTACCTGACCGCAGGACCGGCTACACGCAGAAGGCGAAAATCAACGGGCAGTCTGTTTATATAAGAACCGGGGAATATGATAACGAACAAATCGGTGAAATATTTATTGATATGCACCGCGAAGGTGCGGCATTCAGAAGCTTATTAAACTGTTTTGCCATCTCAATTTCACTCGGTTTACAGCACGGCGTTCCTTTGGAAGAGTTCGTTGACGCATTTGTATTTACAAAATTTGAGCCGAGCGGAATTGTTACGGGCAATGCAAAAATTAAAATGGCAACTTCGGTAATCGACTATATTTTCAGAGAGCTTGCCGTTACGTATCTCGGAAGGAACGATTTGGCACACATTGAACCCGAAGAAAGTATTTCAAAAGCTTCACCGGGAATTGTAAAAAAATTAAGCTCCCCGGAACCTGAATACACCGATGAAGAAGTGGTTAGCGAAAATGAAAGATTGGTAAAATTGGATAAAGATAATTCGGATTCATATAATTATAATCTTTCGACGAGTCCTACTTTAAACAGGCAGAAAATGGTAGCGAGTGAAAAAGCAATGATGAGCAGGAAAGTTCAAAAGTCAAAACAGCAGGGATATACGGGTGATATTTGCGGTGAATGCCAGAGTATGACGATGGTTAGAAACGGCACCTGTCTTAAGTGTATGACTTGCGGTTCTACTTCCGGCTGCAGTTAATCAACATTATAAAATTATTAATCGAAAAAGCCGCCCTTACGTGCGGCTTTTTTTATAGGATCAGAATGTTCCGTTAGGTTCAACTCTTCTTCCACCCATAAACCTGCTCTGATAATATGAATGATTCAGTGAGGATATTGTTACCCCTTTTTTTGAACTTGCATGCGCAAACAAATTATCTCCTAAATAAATTCCAACATGCCCCGGTTTTACATTTATTCTCGTGTCGAAAAAGACAAGATCGCCAAACTGCAAATCTTCAATTCTTGTAATTTCTTTTCCTTGCATGTATTGCTCACGCGCCGACCTGTTCAAATCCAGGGATAATGTATTTTTATAAACCTGCTGAGTGAAGGCGGAACAATCAATTCCTTTTTTAGTATTCCCGCCGTATTTATAGGGTGTGTTCAAATACCTGATAATTTCCATTAGCATTTTTTCTTTGGATGTTCCCTTATCACTGCTGATAATATCAGATTCTTTACCGTAATTAAAATTCTTCATTACTTCTGATAAGTTCACCTCATCATCTTCCGGCAAATCACCTGAATCATCCATTATGTAAGTTGAGACTGAGTCATCGGAAGCGAACCTTCCGGATTTGTCGGTTTGATTGGATTCGTCGGTATAATCACCATACCTCGTGCTGCTTGAGGAAGATGAACAACCAACATAAAGAAGAGAAACTAAAGCAACAGAGGCTAAATATGTAACTTTAAATAAACCACGCACAATCAGCCCAAATAGGTTCTTAGGTTTTTACTCCGTGAAGCATGTCTAAGACGCCTGATAGCTTTTTCTTTAATCTGTCTAACTCTTTCACGCGTTAGATTAAATCGCTCACCTATTTCTTCAAGCGTAAGAGAGTGATCTTCATTTATCCCGAAATATAATTTTATCACTTCAGCTTCGCGTTCGGATAATGTGGAGATGGCTCTTTCAATTTCGGCTTTAAGCGATTCGGTTATTAAGCTGTTATCGGGTGCGGGCAGTTCGTCATTCTGGATAACGTCGATCAACCGGTTTTCTTCACCCTGGGTAAAAGGAGCATCCATTGAAACATGTCTGCCGGATATTTTAAGAGCATCCGAAATTTCGGAAACTTCCATATCAAGTTCATTTGCAATTTCATCCGCACTCGGTTCTCTTTCAAATTCCTGTTCAAGATTACTGTACGTTTTACCTATTTTATTAAGAGCACCAACACGATTCAGCGGTAACCTAACAATTCTCGATTGTTCTGCAAGCGCCTGCAATATAGATTGCCTGATCCACCAAACAGCATACGATATAAACTTAAAGCCACGAGTTTCATCAAATCTTTTCGCAGCTTTAATCAACCCGAGGTTTCCTTCATTAATCAAATCTCCAAGTGAAAGCCCCTGGTTCTGATATTGTTTTGCAACACTTACAACAAACCTCAAATTGGCTTTGGTTAGTTTTTCCAGCGCAGTTTGATCACCCTGCCGTATCATCTTCGCTAATACAATCTCTTCATCGGCATCTAACAGATCAACTTTACCGATTTCCTGAAGATATTTATCCAGGGACTGACTTTCACGATTCGTAAATTGTTTAACAATTTTCAAAATAATACCTTTAAATTATTTTTCCGAATTTATGGTATCAACAATTCCAACAATCGAAGCATCTACCGGTGCCATATCTACAGGTAAAGGAATAACGGCTTCGGAAGCGGTGATATAATAGATAATTTCCCCGGGTCCTGAACCTACTGTATCGACAGCAACTATCGGTTCACCGGTTACTTTCATTTCGGCATTTATCGGTTGAACGAACATAAGCTTAAAATTTCTTAATGTACTATATTTTTTAGTCGCCCAAACGTTTCCTATTACTTTTCCTAGAAACAATTATTATTCCACTTTTAAATTATCACATAAACGAGATTGATCTAAAAAGGTATCTTTAACGAACTTTTGTTTTTATTCAAAAAGCCAATTTACTTTCATTCTAACCAACCTTTTCAGATTCGGCTCATCAATTAATTATACCGCCCGAATAAAGTAATTTAAATATGATATAAAATATTTCATATCGCCGTCTGTAATCATTATTCGGCAAGAAGCTCTTGTTCAGCTACATTAAGCTTGTCAACAATAGCCATTATAACTGCATCAACAGGTTTATCCTGTGTTAAATGTGTCTGCCTCGACGAACTTCCCGTGGCAACCAGCACCACTTCGCCTTCACCGGCACCAACGCTGTCAACGGCAACAACAAAATCATTTTTATCCTTCAAATTCAAATCGAGTTTTTTTACGATAAGGAATTTTGCACCAACAAGTTTTTCATCTTTTTTTGTCGACCAGACAGTACCAATTACTCTGCCTAAAAACACTTTAGCCTCTCAGTTCTTTTGGATGAATGCTGTTTAGTTCTACACTTTTATATTTTTCCACATTATAAATTGCAACCGGCAGTTTGTTAAAATCAGCTACTATACAAAATAATGCATCCCGCACCGAATTTACAAGTGAAGAATATTTAAATATCGAAAGTGAATAGCCGGGGTTAAGAACAAATATTTTTAGCGATGTCAGATTTTTTTTAACCGTATCGAGTTGAAATTCGTTTTTAGCAGCATAAAATAATTCCGATGCATTCATAACCATGGTGAATGCAATGCTGTTTTGTAAATGCATTATCAAACCCGGTTCAATAGTATCGCCGGTTTCTGTAAGATAGTTTACCGGCACGTCAGTTTCAACTAAATATTTTTGCGGTAATTTTTTATTCATTTAAAAAACTTTTCCCTTTTAAATTATTTTCAACATTAAAAAAATCAGCAACCGTTTTACCGACATCGGAAAAAGTTTCGCGGGTACCAAGGTTTATGCCCGCCCTGTTTTTTTTATAATAAAGCAGGGGCACATACTCGCGGCTGTGATCTGTGCTCGGGGTTGTCGGGTCGTTACCGTGATCGGCGGTAATTATCAATGCGTCGGAATCATTTAAATTGTTCAACAGTAATGGGAAAAAATCATCAAACTCTTTTAATTTTTTTGCAAATCCTTCAGGATCGTTACGGTGACCATAATATACATCGAAATCTACAAGGTTTGCGAAAATAAATCTGTCTTTCCCATTTGAAGAATATTCAAGAAGTTTTTTACAACCTTCTTCATTGCTTTTTGTTTTTTCCTGGATTTTAATTCCGTTGTAGTTAAAAAGATCGTTTACCTTACCGATTGCAACGGTTTCTATTCCGTTCTCCAGTAAAATGTTCAGCACGGTTTTTTCCGGGGGGTCTAATGAGAAATCTCTACGATTAGTTGTTCGCGTAAAATTACCCGGCTCCCCGATGAACGGACGCGCAATAACCCTGCCAACCAGCAACGGCGGCACAAGAACTTCATTACGGGTAATCGAACAAATTTCATATAATCTTTTTAGAGGGATAACTTTTTCATGTGCGGCAATTTGAAAAACAGAATCGGCTGAGGTGTAAACAATAGGGAAGCCGTTTTTAATATGTTCCGCTCCTAACTCGTTTATTATCTCCGTACCCGATGCCGCCTTGTTACCAAGCACACCTTTGCATCCGGTTTTCGATAAGAAATCATTTATCAGCTCATCCGGGAAACCATCGGGAAAGTACGAAAAGTCGGTATCAACAAACAAACCTGCCAACTCCCAATGACCGGAAGTGGAATCCTTACCTTTTGAAACTTCTTTTAATTTTCCATAAGAAGCTAACGGATTGTTAACGGGGCGAATACCTTTGATATCCGCAATATTTCCGAGTCCGGCTCTCTCGAGATTCGGCAAATTTAAACCGCCTACCGCATCGGCAATATTGCATAATGTATTGCTTCCGATATCATTATAATCAGCGGCATCAGGCAGTTCGCCAATCCCGACACCATCCAACACTATTACGAAAAAATTATTCATTTTCTTTCTGCCTGATGAGATACATTAATTCAGTTCAATCAGTTTATATTTTGAACTGAATTACCGCCCTTTTCAATTGCTTTTTGAAGTGCTAAATCGGCTTTATCAATCAGGTTTTCAACATCAACTTTATCTGTTGCCGAAGCAATACCGATTGAAACGGTATAAGTAGATTGTTTTGAAACAACCATTACCGGTTTGCGTGCAATCTTCACACGTAATTTTTCTGCCCAAACGAAAACCCTTTTTGCATCGGAATTAAAAAAGTAAACTGCAAATAATCTGTCATCCAATCTTCCGAACAGGTTCAGCGGCGTCATTTCCTTTGTAATTAATTCGGAAACGGCTGCAAGCACTTTAGGCAAAGGGTCGCCGTCGAAGAGTGATTCCTGTTCAATAAAGTCATCGATTCTTATTAGCACCAGTGCGCCTGGAACATTAACCTCTTTAGCTTTTATAAGATCAGCACTCAATCTTTCTTTGAATGATTCGTTATTCAAAGCCCGCGTTTCAATATCGACGGCAGTTAAACTTTCCAACAACTTTCGGGAACTGTGTGAATAAATAATAAACGATAAAATGTTAAGTGAATTTTTAAGGAACTGAACATCGTGGTTTGTATAAGCATTCTTTTTAAGATTTTCAAAACATAAAACTCCGAAGATCTGTTTTTTGTAAATTAGCGGAACCGCTAAAAAGGAACCGTCAAAACTCAAATCTTCTTTCTTAGAAAACCGGGTAAACTTTCCGGCAGATGTATCATCAATTTTAACCGGTAAACCGGTGCGTATCGATTTGCCGACTAGCGTTCCCCTAATTCCAACTTCCAGACTTTCTCCTATATACTTGAGCGAGGTATTATTCACCACATTTTTTGTTATAAAAATCTTTTCAACCGGATCATAATAAACAAAAACAAATGCATCCCAGCTTACCAACGATTCGGCTGAATTGTGCACCACATTCATTAATTCTTGTTCGTTTTCGTAATCATTTTCGGGGCTTAGCAGTTTTAAGATGCCTTTTAGTCTTTGTTGAGAGAGCGTGTCGGAATGTTTCTCCTCGAAGATAGAAATTATCATCGTAATAACGCGGACAAACCTTCCCAGGGCATAGATAGTTTCAATTCCAAAAGCGTCGCCAACCTTCGAATCGACTGCTATTATTGCTATTAAAGATTTCTCGTAAAACATCGGAACGCCAACAAAGCTTCTAATTCCCTGAGCCGATGCATAATACCTTATCACATCAACTTCGGCTGCCGGTGATATATCGCTTAATAATTCGGGTTCGCCGCCCTGTACTATTTTGCTTAATATGTCATCTTCGAGGTCGAACTTTCTGCGTGTTAATTCATCGGAGTTCGAGACGAATTTTTCGACGGTGAGCTTTTCTTTCTTTTTATTATACCAGAAAAAAATCGCTGTGTTTGCATCATAAGCTTCTTTAATTACTGTAAGCATTTTTTCCAGTACGAAAGCAAACTGTTCATCGTGCCCAATGCCTTTGGGGATTTGTTCGTTTGCAATCTCTTCGAATTTTTCTTTAAGGTCCGGCGGTTTTAGTGTTACCTTCTGCCCGCTGAAATCCGGCTGATAGGTTGATCCTTTTATTACATCAACATCTTTTGTCTTCGAAATTATGCGGAATGATTCTTCGAATTCTGAAGATGGAGGTGCTGCATATTGTTCTCCTTCTTCTTCGCTTATGGAATAGCCTCCCTGAAATCTAACCGAATCCCTCAAGAAAATAATAAAAGCTACATAGATAATAATCAGAGTAATTATTATTACCCTTATTAACAGGTCTTCCGTGATAAACAGGAATGCCGCTAAAACGGGAACAAGTAAAAATATCAGTATTCTTTTCTTTTGTCTTCGATCCATAAGAGATTGGGCTAAGCTTAATTGTTATAAATTTACAAAGGAAAAATATAAACAGTTAAAAATAAGGGTAACTTAGCTTAAATAAAATAATTTCGAGAACCGGCTGAGAATTTCTTTTCTGCCTGTGCCCTTCTCAGACGAATATAAAAATAGATTTTCGTCTTGAATTAATTCCGGAAAAAACTGTTTTGTATTCTTAATTACCTTCGATTTTTCAGACTGATTTAATTTATCGGATTTACTCAATAAAACAATATACGGTAAATCTGCATATCTTAATAGTTCGTTCAGACTAATATCGAGTTCAGATGGGGCATGCCTGCTGTCAACCAGATGAACAGCAAGGACAATATCATTTACTTTAACGATATACGCAGATAAAAGTTTGCCCCAATATTCCTGTTCTTTTTTGCTCGTTTTAGCATAGCCGTAGCCCGGAAGGTCAACAAGATAAAACTTATCATCGACGTTATAATAATTTATCGATCTGGTTTTCCCCGGTGAAGAGCTTGTTTTCGCGAGATTTTTTTTATTGAATAGTGAATTGATAAATGATGATTTGCCCACATTCGATCTGCCGCATAAAATTACAACAGGAAGCGAGGGTTTGGGAATATCTTTAAGATGAAAAACCGATCTGATAAATTTTATGTTTTCGAACATAATAAAAAAAGAGTAACCGGAATGCCGGCTACTCTCCTTCAAAAAATTAATAAAAGAAATTATTTAGAATCTTTTTTAGGTGATTCTTCTGCGAATGTTGCCTGTTCTGCTTCTGCTTTATCTTCAGTTTCTTTCTTTTCTTTAGCTTTCTTCTCTCTCTCTTCTTTTCTTTCTTCGGCTTTTGCGGTAGCAATATCGTTGTAATCAACTAATTCTATAATTGCCATTTCGGCGCCATCACCCATCCTTGTACCAAGCTTAACTACCCGTGTATAGCCACCGGGTCTGTCTCCAACTTTCGGAACTATTTCGGCAAATAATTCTTTAACAATCTCTTTATCCTTCAGTACATCCATTACCTGTCTTTGAGAATGGAGGTCACCTTTTCTTGCTTTTGTAATTAATCTTTCAACATAGCCGCGTGTTTCTTTAGCTTTAGCCAAAGTAGTTTTAATTCTTTTATGCCTCAACAAAGATGTAGCCAAAGCCGAAAGAGTAGCTTTTCTGTGGCTGGCAGTTCTGCCTAATTTTCTCCCTTTAACTCTGTGTCTCATTTCAAATCCTTAGCAATAATTAGTGAGTTTCAATTTCTTCCTTAATATATTTATCTACATCCATTCCAAACTCAAGACCGTAATTTTCAACTATATCCATAAGTTCGGCAAGAGATTTTCTTCCGAAATTTCTGAACTTTAACATTTCGGATTCATCTTTTCTTACCAGATCGCCCAGGGTTTTAATGTTAGCCGCTTTAAGGCAGTTATGCGATCTTACGCTTAGTTCAAGCTCTTCAACATTGGTTAATAATATTTTACGTATTCTATCTGTTTCCGTATCTTTATCGGTTACTTGCTGTTCCTCTTCCTGCTCAATGTCGAAGTTAATAAACAACTGAACATGCTCTCTTAAAATTTTAGCAGCTTGAGTAAGAGCATCGTCAGGGGTCATCGAGCCGTCGGTAGTAATTTCCAATGTTAATTTCTCATAATCGTTCTTGTCACCGATTCTAACATTTTCAACATGAAAATTAACAGTTTTAATGGGAGTAAAGATAGAATCGATCGGGATTATACCGATGGTTTGATCGGCAACAACGTTTTCGTTTGAAGGAACATATCCCTTTCCTTTGCCCACCCTAATCTCAACGTCGAACTTAGCACTTTTATTCAATGTTGCGATGTGCAGGTCGGGGTTTAAAATTTCAATTTCATTACTTGCTTTTTGAATATCTTCAGCTTTCCATTCACCTTTACCGTCGAAAGAAATAATGATTTTTTCTGGTTTGGTAGCAAGTAATTTTACTCTAACTTGTTTAAGATTAAGAATTATCTCCGAGACGTCTTCAACAACACCCTCAATTGTAGTAAATTCATGCAACACGCCGCTGAATTTTACCGAAGTTATAGCTGCACCTGTTAAAGAAGACAATAATACTCTTCTTAAAGAATTTCCCAAAGTAACACCGTAACCTCTTTCAAGCGGCTGGAGAACAAAACTTCCAAAAGTATTGGTATAACTAGCTTCATCAAGCACTACAGCGTCTGGCATCTTTAAATATGATACACTCATTTAATCATCCTCTAAATTTTATCAAAAAAAATTGTTACTTAGAATAGAGCTCAACAACCAACTGCTCGTTAGCGTTTAGAGGAACGTCAGCTCTCTCCGGAATTTGAACAAAAGTTCCGGCTAAATTAGCTTTATCAACAGTTAACCAGGCATAGGTGTTATCTTTAACTCTTTTAAGCGCATTATGAATAGCATCCAACTTTTTGCTTTTTTCTCTAACTTTAATTACATCACCTGCCGATAGTACATAAGATGGAATATCAACAAGTCTATCATTGATCATAAAATGCCTGTGCCTGATCAATTGGCGCGCCTGATTTCTTGAGGCAGCAAACCCAAGCCGGTAAACAACATTATCAAAGCGGCTTTCGAGCAACTTAATTAGGTTCTCGCCTGTTCTGCCTTTTTGTTTATTAGCTTTGGTAAAGTAATTTTTAAACTGTGATTCTAAAAGTCCGTACATTCTTTTAATTTTCTGTTTTTCACGGAGCTGAATACCGTATTCGGAAACCTTAGCTCGTCTGCCTAACCCGTGTTCGCCGGGAGGATAATTTTTAGATTCAATCGGGCATTTCTCAGTAAAACACTTCTGACCCTTTAAAAATAACTTCTGTCTTTCTCTTCTACATAATTTACAAACAGAATCCGTATATCTTGCCATTTACTATTTCTCCAATAAAAGATTTAAACTCTTCTTCTTTTAGGCGGTCTGCAGCCGTTGTGCGGTAAAGGAGTAACATCCTTGATAGATGAAATTTCCAAACCGGCAGTATGCAGCGCTCTAATTGCAGCTTCACGCCCGGAACCCGGGCCCTTAACACGCACCTCAACTTTTCTCAGTCCCAGGTCGTAAGCTTCTTTAGCAGCAACTTCTGCAGAAACCTGTGCTGCAAAAGGCGTATTTTTTCTCGATCCTTTAAAGCCGTTTTTACCGGCAGACGACCAGGAAATTGTATTGCCGTAAATATCGGTTAGCGTAACAATCACATTATTAAAAGTAGCTTTAATATGAGCAATGCCGTTAGCGTCAACCTGTGTTTTTTTCTTACCTCTTTTTAGTCCTTTAGCCAATTCTAATTCCTCCAGCTTAACAAAATATAATTATTTCTTAGTCGGTGTTTTTTTCTTACCGGCTACAGTTTTTCTTTTACCTTTTCTGCAACGAGCATTTGTTCTTGTTCTCTGTCCTCTAACCGGCAGCCCTCTACGATGACGTATTCCTCTGTAAGCACCGATATCCATCAACCGTTTGATATTCTGCTGAACTTCGGACCTAAGAGAACCTTCAACTTTATACTCTGCAGTAATTATCGCTCTTATAGAGCCGACATCTTCCTCGGTTAGGTCGGAAACTTTTTTTAATGGGTCTACATTTGCCTTTTCCAGGATATCAGCAGCTACAGCCGGGCCGATGCCGAATATGTATTGTAATCCGTACAAAACTTTTTTATGCTTGGGTAAATCTACCCCTGATATACGAGCCAATTATTTTCTCCTTTTAATTTTTATCCTTGACGCTGTTTGTGTTTGGGATTTTTGCAGATAACCCTAACAACACCTTTGCGCTTTATAACCTTGCAATTATCGCAAATCTTTTTTACCGATGTTCTAACTTTCATAATAATTACTCCGTTATTTATACCTATAGGTAATTCTACCTTTTGTAAGATCGTAAGGAGACATTTCCACGGAAACCTTATCTCCTACCAGAATTTTAATAAAGTGCATCCGCATCTTACCGGAAATATGAGCCAGTATTTCATGACCGTTATCCAATTTAACTTTAAAAGTTGCGTTGGGTAACGTTTCAGTAACTATTCCATCTATTTTAATCGGTCCTTGTTTAGCCATCAGCAAATAGTTAAAATTTCCGGTGAATCACCATTAATTAAAATTGTATGTTCAAAATGCGCCGAGGGAGAACCATCGGCAGTTAAAACAGTCCAGCCATCCGAATTGGTAACAACCTTATACTCGCCGGCATTTACCATCGGTTCAATAGCCAGGGTCATCCCGTTCTTTAATCTCGGTCCGGTACCCTTCTTTCCGAAGTTAGGAATCGAGGGTTCTTCGTGAAGATATTTCCCTACTCCATGCCCGCATAAATCTCTAACAACCGAAAAATCATTATCCTCAACAAAATTTTGAACAGCAGCAGAAATATCGTGAACCCTGTTTCCGGCTTTCGCCTGTTCAATTCCTGCGTAGAGTGATTTTTCAGTGACATCGAGCAGCTTCTTCTTCTCTTCCGAGATTTCGCCTACTGCAACCGAAAGTGCTGCATCTCCATAATAATTATTTTTAAGAACTCCTACATCGAGTGAAATAATTTCACCTTCTTTTAATACTCTATTTCCCGGTATTCCATGTACAACCGCATCGTCAACCGAAGCACAGATAGCACCGGGAAACCCGGGTGCGCTGCCCTGCGAATAACCTTTAAATGCCGGGGTCGCATCATTACTGCGAATATAATCTTCAGCAACACTGTCAAGCTCGCCGGTGGTTATACCCGGTTTTACTTTACTCTTCATCAACTGCAATGCTTCGGCAACTATTCTGCAACTTTCCCTGATAAAGTCGATCTCTTTTTTGGTTTTTATGTAAATCAAAAAAACTAATGCCTGCGCGCTTTCATTTTACCGGCTTTCATAAATCCTTCGTAATGTCTCATAAGCAAGTGAGACTCAACCTGCTGAAGCGTATCGAGCGCCACACCTACAAGAATTAATAAACTTGTTCCGCCGAAGAAACTTGCAAACTGTCCCGATACTCCCCAACCTGAAACAAAGGCAGGAAGTATTGCCACAATTGCAAGGAAGATTGAACCGGGCAAAGTTATTTTAGTTAAAATATTATCAATGAACTCCGATGTCTGCTTCCCGGGTCGAATTCCCGGAATAAACCCGCCTTGCTTCTTCATATTATCGGCAACATCTTTCGGGTTAAAAGCAATTGCCGTGTAAAAGTAAGTGAAGAAGACAATCATCAATGCATAAATTACCGAATATACGGGTGAAGTATAAACAAAATAACCCGATAATGTTTGCAAGAAATCATTGTTCGGGAAGAATGAAAGAAC
This sequence comes from bacterium BMS3Abin03, assembly GCA_002898075.1. GTDB lineage: Bacteria > Bacteroidota > Ignavibacteria > Ignavibacteriales > Ignavibacteriaceae > BMS3ABIN03. Next base: position 18,652 of record BDSV01000092.1, on the reverse strand, counting down.
AGTATTAGGAATAAACATTATTGCCTGAGCAAAGATTATAGGCATTACACCCGCTGTATTTACTCTTAACGGAATGTACTGAGTAACACCGCCGTAAACTTTCCTGCCTACGACCCTCTTCGCATACTGAACCGGAATTCTCCGCGTACCCTGTGTAATAAGCACAACAGAGGCAACTATAAAGAACATAAAAGTTAAAATTATCAACTCAACAATAATCGATCTCTGACCAGCATCTATCAACCGTATCTCATCAAAAATAGCATAAGGTAACCTTGCAATTATACCTATAAAAATTATCAGCGAAATACCGTTGCCAATTCCTCTATCGGTTATTTGTTCACCGAGCCACATCATAAATACAGTACCCGAAGTAAGAATAACAATTGTAGATAAGACCCAGCTAAAACCTCTTACCGGATCGGGAACAATCGGTAAACCCTGCACATCCAGGTTTAATAGTCTTATTGTTACACCCCATGCCTGCAACGCCGAAATAGCAACTGTACCGTATCTTGTAAGCTGGGTAATTTTCTTACGCCCTTCTTCGCCTTCCTGCTGTAACTTCTGGAAGTAAGGAACAACCGCTCCCATCAATTGAAGAATAATAGAAGCAGAGATGTAGGGCATTATACCAAGCGCAAAAATGGCGGCATTCTTAAAAGCACCGCCAACAAACAGATCGTAAAGCCCGAATAGATCGTTACCGGTTGAGTTTTTCATGCTCTCCGATAAAAGGGAAGCATCAACACCGGGCAGCGTAATATGTGCGCCTAAACGAACTATAAAGAGCAGTGCCAGAGTATATAAAATTCTTTGACGAAGCTCGTGAATTTTAAAAACATTTCTAAAGGTATCAGTAAGTTTTGACATTTATTTCCGTTTTATATCTTTTTTATTGAACCGCCGGCAGCTTCAATTTTCTCTTTTGCCTTAGCAGAAAATGCATTCACTTCAAGATTAATTTTTGTATTCAATTCACCTTTGCCCAAAACCTTTACGGGTTTTTTATCACTTGTAACAAGCCCTAACTTTTTAAGAGAAACTGCATTGAGCACCTCGCCTGTTAATTTGTTTTCATTCGCTACTCTTTGAAGCGAATTAATATTAACAACCTGAAATTTAATTTTAAAAATATTAGTGAAACCAAATTTTGGCACTCTTCTCTGCAGCGGCATCTGCCCGCCTTCAAACCAGTCTTTTCTTGTAGAACCGGATCTGGACATCTGCCCGTTCATTCCCCTGGTAGATGTACCGCCGCGCCCGGAACCTTCACCGCGTCCTACTCTCTTACGATTTTTACGGGATCCTTTTGCGTATTTTAAATTACTTAGAATATCCATAATTAAACCCTTAACTAATCTTTAATTTCTTCAACTTTTACCAAATGAGAAACTTTTCTTATCATTCCCCTGATTTGAGGAGTATCGTTGTGAACTTTTTCCCAGTTGGGTCTGCCTAAACCTAATGCTTCAATCGTTTTTTTCTGATCTTTAGGTCTGTCTATTATGCTGCGCGTTTGAATAATCTTAATCTTTCCCATAATTGCCTCAATTAAGAAGTAAATAAATCCTGAACGTTTAGACCTCTTTTATTAGCCATTTTCCTGGCATCAACTTGTTTAAGTAATCCGTTCAACGTTGCCTTTACCTGGTTATGCGGATTACTGGAACCCAGCGATTTAGTAAGAATGTCCGTAATGCCTGCTGCTTCGAGCACAGCACGAACACCGCCGCCTGCAATAAGCCCAGTACCGGGAGATGCGGGTTTTAGAAGAACTTTTCCGGCGCCATATTTTCCTATGATTTTATGGGCTACCGTTCCTTTAATAATAGAAACCTTAACGAGGTTTTTCCTGGCGTCGTCAATGCCCTTAGAAATCGCATCGGTTACTTCGTTAGCTTTTCCTAAACCGACACCGACAGTTCCGCTACCGTTACCAACAACAACAATAGCATTAAAACCGAACCTGCGTCCTCCCTTAACTACTTTAGCAACTCTGTTTATGTGAACAACTTTTTCTTTTAAACCGTCTGTATCAGTTGTCTTTACAGATTTCAATTGATTCTCCAATACATAAATTAAACAAAATGTTTTGCTGCCGGGAGAGGATTCGAACCTCTACAGACGCCTCCAAAGGGCGTAGTCCTGCCATTAGACGACCCGGCACTGCTGAAATTCAATAGCTAAAATTTTAATCCTCCCTCGCGCGCACTGTTGGCAACTGCCTGCACCCGACCATGGAAGCGATATCCGTTACGATCGAAAACTACAGTTGTTATATTCTTTTCCGCTGCTTTCTTTGCGATAAGAGTTCCTACAATTTTTCCGCGTTCAATCTTTCCTTTGGCTTTTTTAAGATCAGCTTGAATCTCTTTTGAAAGCGTTGATGCGGTAATAATTGTTTTACCGGTCGAGTCATCAACTAATTGTGCATAAATATGATTCAAACTGCGGAACACCGTTAATCTTGGTCTTTCGGCAGTGCCTGAAATTTTTTTCCTAATTCTTATTTTTGCTCTTTGACGAGCTGTTATTTTGCTTTTCATTTTATTCTTAACTCAAATCATCTGTTAATGTTAACCGGCAGTCTTTCCTGCTTTCCTAAGAATATGTTCGCCGGAATATTTAATTCCTTTACCTTTGTAAGGTTCCGGTTTTCTGAACGATCTTATCTTAGCCGCAACCTGACCTGTAAGCTGTTTGTTAATTCCGCTAATAACCACCTGCGTTTGCGTCGGGGTTTCAATTGTTATTTCATCGGGCGGTGCAAAATAAATCGGATGAGAATAACCAATATTCAACAAAAGATTTTTCCCTTTCATTTCGGCACGATACCCGACACCGACAATTTCCAGCTTCTTTTGATACGCTTCGGAAACGCCCGTAATCATATTCTGAATCAACGCTCTCGAAAGCCCATGCAATGATTTATTCTGTTTTGTATCATCGGGTCTTTTAACAATAATTTCATTGTCTTTTATTTCCACCGAAATATTCGGATGGATCTTCTCCGATAACTCGCCTTTCGGTCCTTTAACTTTTAAAAGATTACCATCTTTTGTAATTGTTACATCTTTAGGAATTTCAACCGGTTTCTTACCTATTCTTGACACTTTTAATCTCCATTCAAAATTTTACCAGATATAACAAACAACTTCGCCGCCTGAAGATTGTTGTCTCGCTTCTTTATCGGTCAACAATCCTTTCGATGTAGAAATAACGGCAGTTCCCAAACCGTTAAGAACTCTCGGCAACTCGGTTGATTTCTTATAAATTCTTAATCCGGGTTTACTTATTCTTTTCATACCGCTGATAGCCGGTGTGCCATCAGTGTATTTTAATACGACAGTTATAACATTTTGCTTACTGTCTTCAGCAATTTTATAATCGTAGATAAATCCTTTCCTTTTTAATATATCGGCAAGCCCTGTCTTCATTTTAGAAGCAGGAATATCTACTCTTAATTTCTTTGCTCTGGAAGCATTTCTAATTCTAGTTAAAAAATCTGCTATCGGATCTGTAACCGGCATATAACTTCTCCTTTTACCAACTTGACTTCTTTAATCCTGGGATTTCACCTTTAAGAGCCATTTCACGAAGGACTAATCGTGAAATACCAAACTTACGATAGTAACTACGCGATCTTCCAGTAAACATACAGCGGTTCTTTAACCTTACCGGAGATGAATTCTTCGGTAATCTCTGCAACGCTTCATAATCGCCGTTAGCTTTTAACTCGGCTCTTAACTTTTTATATTTTTCGTTAAGCCTGCGTCTTTTTTCATCTCTTGCTATTAAACTTTTACGAGCCATTTAATCTCCTGATTAAGCTGATTTTACTTCTTTTTTAACAAATGGAACACCGAATGATTTCAGCAATTCGTATGCTTCGTTGTCTGTTTTAGCTGTAGTTACTAAAGTAATATCCATTCCCATTACTCTATTAATTTTATCAACATTTATTTCGGGAAATATTATTTGTTCTTTAATTCCCAATGTATAATTACCTCTTCCGTCAAAAGACTTATCAGAAAGCCCTCTAAAATCTCTTACTCTCGGTAGAGCAACATTTATTAAGCGATCGAGGAACTCGAACATCCTGTCTCTGCGCAAAGTAACTTTTGCTCCAATGCTCACACCTTCACGAAGTTTGAAATTAGAAATCGATTTCTTTGCTTTTCGTATTGAAGGTTTCTGACCGGTTATTGCTTCGAGGTCTCTAATCGCTTCTTCCAATATTTTAGGTTCGGCAACAGCAGCGCCTACACCCATATTAACAACAATTTTTTCGAGTTTAGGAACCTGCATCACCGTCTTGAAGTTGAAAGTTTTTATCATATAAGGAATAATATCGGACTTATAATAATCGAACAATCTTATCGGGATTCTCACGTCTTTTTTTACAGACGATTTGGGAGCAGTTCCCTTTTTTGTCTTTGCTGCTTTTACCGATGTATCTTTTTTTGTCTTCTTTTCTGCCATCTTAATTTTTAACCTTACTTAAACTCATTCAATTATTGAATCATATCGCCGCTTAGTTTTGCAACGCGTGCGCTTTTCTTTTTACCCGTTTTCTCATCTATAATAATCTGCGCACCTATTCTTGTCGGTTCGTTGGTTTTAGGATCCAATATCATAACATTGGATATATGAATAGGAGCTTCTTTCTCAAGGATACCTCCCTGAGGATTTTTCTGGTTCGGCTTTGTATGTCTTTTTCTCAGGTTAATGCCTTCAATGATAATCCTGGAGGTCTTAGGAAACACTTTAAGTACTTTCCCTGTTTTACCTCTGTCATTTCCGGCAATTACCATAATCATATCATTCTTTTTAATCTTCATAATGTTATAATACTTCCGGTGCTAATGAAACAATCTTCATAAAATGTTTTTCTCTAAGCTCACGGGCAACCGGACCGAAAATACGGGTGCCTCTCGGTTCGTTTTGCGGGTTAAGCAGTACAGCGGCGTTCTCATCAAATCTTATATAAGAGCCGTCGTTACGTCTTACTTCCTTTTTAGTTCTAACAACCACCGCCCTGGAGACTTCACCTTTTTTAACTGCACTGTTAGGTATAGCGGCTTTAACAGTAACAACAATCAGATCACCTACGCTTGCGTATCTTCTGCGGCTTCCGCCCAGAACCCTGATACATCTTACCTTTTTGGCACCTGAATTATCTGCAACTACTAAGTTGGTTTCTTCTTGAATCATTTCTTAAATTCTCCTATAGCTACTACTTAGCTTTTTCAACAATTTCAATTAAACGCCATCTTTTACTTTTGCTCAATGGGCGTGTTTCCATAATTTTAACTTTATCACCTATTGCACACTCGTCTTTTTCATCGTGTGCCATCAGCTTAGTAGTTTTCTTAAAATATTTTCTATAAATCGGATGAGGAACTTTTCTTTCGATAGCAACCGTAATAGACTTATCCATTTTGTTGCTTACTACAATTCCTGTACGTGTTTTTCTTAATCCGCGCTGCTGCATAACTAAGCATCATCTCCTTCTTTTTGTTCAGCCACTTCTGAACCTGCTCTTTCATTAAGAATGGTTTTCAATCTTGCAATATCCCTTTTAACAATTTTCAACTTAGCCGTATTGGTTAATTCTTTTACCTGATGGGCAAATCTTAAATCAACCAAATTGCTTTCTTCATCTTCAATCCGTTTCAGGATTTCTTCGGTTTTCATTTCTCTTATTTCTTGCATCTTCATTTCTAAAAGCCCTTACGAAAATTTTATTCATAATCAGGTCTTGTTACAACCTTAGTTTTAATCGGCAGTTTATGGGCACAAAGCTTTAACGCTTCGGTAGCCAGTTCTTTAGAAACACCGGAAACCTCAAAAAGAATTCTGCCCGGTTTAACTACGGCAACCCAAAATTCGGGTGCGCCTTTTCCTTTACCCATCCTCGTTTCCAGCGGCTTTTTCGAAACCGGTTTATCCGGGAAAATCCTTATCCAGATCTTACCGTCTCTCTTTGTCTTTCTCGATAAAGCAACACGACAAGCTTCAATTTGGCGGCTTGTAATCCAATGCGGTTCAAGTGCTTTAAGTCCGAAATCGCCGAAAGCAACCGAACTGCCGCGCTGCGCCTTGCCTTTCATTCTACCACGCTGTGATTTTCTGTACTTTACCCTCTTAGGCATCAACATGATTAAAAACTCCTAACGATTTAATCTGTAACTCTTTTTCCTAAAATTTCTCCGCGGCATATCCAAACTTTAATGCCGATAGAGCCGTAAATTGTTTCCGCTCTTCCAACTGTATAATCTATATCTGCTCTTAATGTATGAAGCGGAATTCTTCCATCTTTATACTGTTCCGATCTTGCCATTTCTGCGCCGCCTAATCTTCCGGAACATTTAATTTTAATACCTTGAGCACCCATTCTCATTGCTGCTGTAATAGCCATTTTCATCGCTCTTCTGAAGGATACCCTGCCTTTTAACTGGTTAGCAATATTCTCGGCAATCAAAAAAGCATCTAACTCAGGCCTTTTAATTTCGGATATCTGAATTTTAACATCCTTTTTTGTAACTTCTTTTAATTCCTGTTCTAATTGAGTAATCTCTTTTCCGCTCTTACCGATTACAACACCCGGTCTTGAAGTATGAATTGTAAGAATAATATTTTTAGAAGTTCTATTAATAATTATTCTCGAAATCCCGGCTTTCTTTAACCTGTTTCTAATATAAGAACGAAGTTTCTCATCTTCCTTGATCTTCGGTGCATAACTTTTACTTTCGTACCAATTAGAGTCCCATCCTCTAATTATTCCTACACGCAAACCAATAGGATTTGTTTTCTGTCCCAAAAAGTATCCTCCTGAGTTTAAACTTTACTATCTACAATGATCGTCAAATGACATGATCTTTTTCTAACTCTAAATGCTCTGCCCATAGGTGCCGGCTGAATTCGCTTCAACATCGGTCCGTTATTGACAAAAACTTCCTTTATATAAAGGTCTTCCGGTTCAATATGAGTAGTATCATCCCGGTTCATATAATTTGCTACTGCCGAACGCAGTACTTTTTCGGCATCTTTCGATGCATGTTTTGGAGAAAAGTGCAAGATCTCCAACGCCTTATCAACCGATAGCCCCCTAATAAGATCGATTATCAATCTCATCTTACGGGGAGATGAACCTAAAAATCTATATATTGCTCTTGCTTCCATTATTTCTTCCAATACCTTTTAATTATTTCGCTCTTGCTGCCTTTTCAGCTTTGGTTCCGGGATGTCCTCTGAATATTCTTGTTGGTGCAAACTCGCCAAGCTTATGACCAACCATATTCTCCGTAATAAAAACGGGAATCATCTTGTTTCCGTTATGTACAGCTATTGTGTGCCCTACGAAATCGGGTGTTATCGTGGAAGCACGAGACCAGGTTTTTATTATTTTTTTCTGGTTGGTCTCATTAAGCTTATTTATTTTAGCCAATAATTTGTAATGAATATAAGGTCCCTTTTTTACTGATCTAGGCATAATTCACTCTATTTTTTCCGTCTTTTAATAATAAATCTATTTGATTCTTTCTTTTGTTTCCTGGTCTTCAGCCCTTTGGCTTTCTGACCCCAGGGTGAAACCGGATGACCGCCACCTGAAGACTTACCTTCACCTCCGCCCATCGGATGATCCACCGGATTCATAGCAACGCCTCTAACATGAGGCCTTTTGCCGAGCCAGCGGCTTCTTCCTGCTTTACCAAGACTAATATTTTCCTTTTCCGAATTACCAACTTCGCCACAAGTTGCCATGCAGTCAATTCTTACCATCCTCACTTCGCCCGAAGGCATTTTAAGCTGCGCATAGTTGCCTTCTTTTGCCATCAATTGCAATGATGTACCGGCACTTCTACCAAGCTGTCCTCCTTTGCCGGGTTTCAATTCAACATTGTGAATAAAACTGCCAAGCGGCATTTCTTTTAACGGCAATGCATTGCCAACCGCTATCTCACTACCTAATCCGGAGATAACTTTATCACCAACTTTTAGCCCGTTAGGAGCCAGAATATATCTCTTCTCACCGTCGGCATAATGCAAAAGAGCAATCCTTGCAGACCTGTTAGGATCATATTCAATAGAGAACACCTTAGCCGGTACACCGAACTTATCGCGTTTAAAATCGATGATTCTGTACTTGCGCTTATGTCCGCCTCCAATATGCCTTGCAGTTATTCTGCCATGGTTATTTCTTCCGCCGGATTTTTTCAGTGCAACCGTTAAAGATTTTTCCGGCTTTGTTTTAGTCACTTCATCAAAAGTATAATTACTCCTGAATCTTGAGCCCGGTGTTGTCGGTTTTAATTTTTTAATGCCCATTTATCTATTCCTGTTTCAAATATCTATACTTCTTCAAAAATATCTATTTTTTCGCCTTTTTTAAGAGTTACAATAGCTTTTTTAAATTTAGCCGTTTTGCCGGTGTATCTTCCGCTTTTTCTAAACTGCGTTTTAGTTTTTCCCTGATGATTTAAAGTTTTTACATCAATCACGTGCACTTCAAATTTTTCAGAAACAGCTTTTGCTATTTGAATTTTATTTGCACGCGGATTTACAATAAATCCATACTTGTTCTGCTCGACAGTAATATCAGACATCTTTTCCGTTATCAATGGTCTTATTAAAATCTGATGCATATTAGTTTACCGCCTCTCTGTTTTCGGCAAAAGTATTAACAATTACTTCAACCGCACTCTTTTGAATTATCAAAACCTGATTGTTAAGAATATCGTAAGCGGAAGCTTTGTTTGCTTCGAGCACTTTTAACTTCGGAATATTTTTCCCGGATTTGTAAACAACTTTATCGGTTGATCCGGTTAGAAGAAGAACCCGTTTATTGTCTGCATTCAAAGCTTGAAGTAACTTTACAAATTCCCGTGTCTTTGGTTTCTCGAAAGAAAAATCTTCGATTATCTTTAACTGTTCATCTTTAACTTTATAGCTCAAAGCAGATTTTCTTGCCAAACGTTTAACTTTCTTAGGCAACTTTTGTCTGTAATCTCTCGGGCGCGGTCCAAAAATTCTTCCGCCGCCGACCCATAACGGAGATCGGATAGTACCAGCACGAGCAGTGCCTCTTCCCTTTTGCCTCCAGGGTTTTCTACCGCCTCCACGAACTTCTGCTCTCTCTTTAGCTTTATGAGTGCCCTGCCTTTGATTTGCAAGGAAAGCTTTAACAACCAGATAGATTACGTGGTCGTTCGGCTCTATACCGAAAATATCTTCGGATAAATCTATTTGCTCACCGGATACGCTGCCATCTGTTTTATATATATCGAATTTCATTTTTTCTACCGCTTAATTCTTAATCAGTTCTACAATTGAATTTACCGAACCGGGAACAGCACCTTTAATAAATAACAGGTTACTTTCAGTATCAACTTTAACAACTTTAAGATTTGATACGGTAACCGTATCATAGCCGGTACGACCAGCCATCCTCTGTCCCTTGAATACTTTTGACGGAGAAGAACTCTGACCGATTGAACCGGGTGCTCTTAATCTGTCGCTTTGTCCGTGAGTAGTACCGCCGACGCCTTTAAAACCGTGTCTCTTCATTACACCCTGAAAGCCCTTACCCTTGCTCTTCGCTCTAACTTTAATTTTTTCACCCTCTGCAAAAAGATCAGCTTTAACTTCATCACCAATTTTCATTTCGCCCGTGTCAAAACCTTTAAACTCTTTAAGAACTGTAAACGGAGAAAATTTATTCTTTTTATAATAGCCTAATAAAGGTTTATTCACATTCTTTTCTTTTCTCGAACCATAACCCAACTGTACTGCCTCGTATCCATCTTTTTTAGCAGTTCTAATGTTAACAACTTTGCAAGGAGTTACTTCAATAACTGTAACGGGAATTAGATCACCCTTTTTATTAAAGACACTCGTCATCCCTATTTTTTTTCCTATTAAGCCAGGCATCATTTCTCCAAATTCATTAAAGCTTTATCTCAATATCAACACCCGCCGGAATATCTAACTTACTAAGCGAATCGACGGTTTTGTTATTAGAATTATGAATATCTATAATTCTTTTATGTGCCCTTGTTTCAAACTGTTCACGTGATTTTTTATCAACATGCGGAGATCTTAATACAGTATAAACCGTTCTTTTAGTAGGTAACGGGATAGGACCGGAAACAACAGCACCGGTACTACGAACTGTTTTTATAATCTTCTCTGTCGATTTATCAATCAAAATATGATCGTATGATTTCAATTTTATTCTAATCTTCTGTCCGGGCACTTAAATACACTCCTTTTTAATATAACGCACACGAAGGAACAAACTCCCTCTGCGCGGGTTGAATACTTTTAGTTAAAATTATTCAATAATTTTTGTTACAACACCGGCACCAACTGTTCTGCCACCTTCACGAATAGCAAATCTTAAACCTTCTTCCATAGCTATTTCACTAATCAATTCAATAGAAAGCTTAACATTATCGCCGGGCATAACCATTTCAGTACCTTCCGGTAATGTGGCAACGCCTGTAACATCGGTAGTTCTGAAATAGAACTGGGGTCTGTAACCGTTAAAGAACGGCGTATGACGACCACCCTCTTCTTTTGAAAGCACGTAAACTTCACCTTCAAATTTCTTATGAGGTGTTATACTGCCGGTTTTAGCCAGTACCATTCCTCTTTCAATTTCATTTTTATCAATACCTCTTAAAAGAATACCCGCATTGTCACCAGCCATAGCCGAATCCAATTCTTTTCTAAACATCTCAATACCGGTAACAACAGTTTTCTTATGTACTCCTAAACCAATCAGCTCAACTTCGTCCTGCAACTTAATCTGTCCTCTTTCAACTCTTCCGGTTGCAACTGTGCCGCGACCGGTAATTGAGAAAACATCCTCGACCGGCATTAAGAAAGGTTTATCGGTATCTCTTTCAGGAACGGGGATATAGCTATCGACAGCATCCATAAGTTCCCATATACAATTCAATCTTGGGTCATCCGGAGGTGCATCGCTTGAAGCAGCTTCTAAAGCTTGAAGAGCAGATCCCTGAATTATCGGAATTTCGTCACCCGGGAATTCATATTCGTTAAGAAGATCTCTTAATTCAACCTCAACCAGCTCAAGTAATTCCGGGTCGTCAACCATATCAACTTTATTCATGAATACAACTATTTTTGGTACACCAACCTGACGGGCAAGGAGAATATGCTCTCTTGTTTGAGGCATAGGACCATCAGTTGCTGCTACAACCAAAATAGCTCCGTCCATTTGTGCAGCACCGGTAATCATATTCTTTACATAATCAGCGTGACCTGGACAGTCGACGTGGGCATAATGTCTGTTTGCAGTAGAATACTCAACATGTGCTGTTGCAATGGTAATACCTCTTTCTCTTTCTTCCGGGGCATTATCGATACTATCAAATGTTCTTTTTTCCGACAAGCCCTTCTTTGCGAGAGCCATTGTGATGGCAGCCGTTAACGTAGTTTTCCCATGATCCACATGACCAATGGTTCCTATATTAACGTGAGGCTTACTCCTATCAAATTTTTCTTTTGCCATCGTAATCTCCTTTTATATTATTATTTTTTGTTATTTATTTCTACTTTAATTATGCTGTAGCTGTTGTTTCTTACCCAATGTTTTTTCAGCAATCTCTTCAGCGATCGATTTCGGAGCTTCAACATAATGTTCAAATTGCATTGTATAAATTGCACGACCCTGTGTCATAGACCTGAGGATAGTTGCATAACCAAACATTTCCGATAACGGAACGTGCGCTTTAATAACCTGTGCGTCTTTTCGTGCTGAAAATCCTTCGATTTTTCCTCTGCGCGAATTTAAATCGCCCATAACATCGCCCAAATATTCTTCGGGAGTAACTACTTCTACTTCCATTATGGGTTCCAACAGAACCGGTTTTGCTTTTCTTGCGCCTTCTTTAAATGCTATCGACCCGGCAACTTTAAATGATAACTCGTCCGAATCAACATCGTGGTACGAACCATCGTATAGCTTTGCTTTAATATCGACAACGGGAAAGCCCGCTATAACACCGTTCCTCATGGCTTCCTGTATTCCGGAAGAAACCGGCTGTATAAATTCTCTGGGAACTGCACCGCCGACGATTGCATTTATAAACTCGTAACCTTTACCCTGTTCATTCGGTGAAAGCTCAATCCAAACATGACCGTATTTACCACGACCGCCTGTCTGTTTAATAAACTTGCCCTCAGAATTAACTGTTTCGGTTATAGTTTCACGATAAGCTACCTGTGGCTTACCGATATTGGCTTCAACTTTGAATTCTCTTTTCATTCTTTCCACAAGAATTTCAAGATGAAGCTCGCCCATTCCGCTAATTAGTGTTTGCCCGGTTTCATCATCTACGTTTACCTTGAAGGTTGGGTCTTCGTCGGACAACTTAGCGAGGGCATCGGATAATTTATCCTGATCGGCTTTCGTTTTCGGTTCAATAGCTATTTGAATAACCGGTTCAGGAAACGTTATCTTCTCAAGTATAATCGGGTCTTCTTCTGAACAGAGCGTATCGCCTGTCTTAGTATGCTTCAATCCAACAGCAGCAGCGATATCGCCAGCTTTAACTTCTGTAATATCTTCTCTGTGGTTGGCATGCATCTGTAACAGTCTGCCAATTCTTTCTTTCTTACCGCTAACAGAGTTATAAATATAAGAACCCGATTTAAGCATCCCCGAATAAACTCTGAAGAAACATAATTTTCCAACATAGGGATCGTTCATAATTTTAAATGCCAAAGCAGTGAACTTTTCTTTCTCATCGATTTTTCTGAAAACTACATCGTTAACTCCAATATGATGAGCTTCAATTTCCTTATAGCTGTCAGGCGAAGGAAGAAACTCGATAATGCTGTCTAATAACTTCTGTACGCCCTTATTCTTAAAAGCAGAACCGCACAATACCGGGACAATTTTCAGATCGATAGTTGCTCTGCGTAATACATTTTTAATTTCTTCTTCACTTATTTCTTTACCGTCCAGGTATTTTTCGAGCAAAGTATCATCAACATCAGAAACAGCTTCCAGCATTTCGGTTCTATATTTATTAGCTAGCTCTATTAAATCCTGCGGGATTTCAATTTCATCAAAGGTAGCACCGAAGGTTTCGTCGTGATACATTCTTGCATTAAATGAAATCAAATCGATAACACCGGAGAACATATCGCCTTCACCGATAGGAAGATTTATAGGAACAGCGTTTGCGCCCAATCTTTCTTTCATCATTTTAACTGCATTGAAAAAATCGGCGCCTGTCCTATCCATTTTATTAACGAATGCTATTCTCGGTACACCATATTTATCTGCCTGTCTCCACACAGTTTCCGATTGAGGCTCGACACCGCCGACAGCACAAAACAACGCAACTGCGCCATCTAAAACTCTTAACGATCTTTCAACTTCGACAGTAAAATCAACATGACCGGGAGTATCAATTATATTTATCTGGTGACTGTTCCAAAAGCAGGTAGTTGCTGCGCTGGTAATTGTAATACCTCTTTCTTTCTCCTGTTCCATCCAGTCCATAGTAGCAGCGCCGTCATGAACTTCACCTAATCTGTGTAATTTTCCTGTATAATAAAGGATTCTCTCGGTGGTGGTAGTTTTACCAGCATCGATGTGCGCCATTATACCAATATTACGAACCTTATCTATTTCTATCTTTTTTGTCATAATCTAATTTTATTAAACCATTTCTCTAAACATATTACCATTTAAAATGCGCAAATGCCTTATTGGCTTCAGCCATTCTATGAGTATCTTCTTTCTTTTTAACAGACGAACCTTCGTTATTAGAAGCGGCAATTAATTCCATAGCAAGTCTCTGCGACATAGATTTCTCGCCGCGCTTTCTGGAATACGATTTAAGCCATCTCATTGCAAGGGCACTTCTTCTTTCCGGTCTAACTTCAGTAGGAACCTGATAAGTAGCACCGCCAACTCTTCTGCTTCTAACCTCTATTAAAGGTTGTGTATTATTTATTGCTAATTTAAAAATCTCCAATCCGGGTTTTTTAGTTCTTTGCTCGATGATGTCAAAAGCGTCGTACATAATTTTTCTTGCAGTTGCTTTTTTACCGTCGAGCATAATGGCGTTAATAAACTTAGCCACCATTATCTCATTAAATTTAGGATCGGGTTTTAAATATTTTTTTTCGGCTCTTCTTTTTCTCATGTTCTATTTTGCTTTTGGTTTTTTAGCACCGTATTTAGATCTGCTTTTTTTTCTTTCTTCCACTCCGCTTGTATCGAGTGTTCCTCTAATTATATGATACCTTACACCGGGTAAGTCTTTCACTCTTCCTCCACGAATAAGCACGATAGAGTGTTCCTGAAGGTTATGACCCTCTCCCGGAATATATGCAGTCACTTCCATATTATTAGTTAACCTAACTCTTGCTACTTTTCTTAAAGCCGAGTTTGGTTTTTTAGGTGTAGTAGTATAAACCCTTGTGCAGACACCGCGCTTCTGCGGGCAAGCGTCTAACGCCGGAGCTTTATTCTTAGCTAAAATTTTAACTCTGCCTTTTCGTACTAACTGGTTTATTGTAGGCACAAATATCTCCTAAAAATATTCCCATTTAAAAAAAATTCAGACAACTAATATACTTGATGATTTAAAATAAGTCAAGAAAGTATGTTATTATTTACACTATTCTAAGCACAAAAAATCCGGTTCCCAGTTAAACGGAACCGGATTTCTCATATACTATTTAAATTATGCTTAGTTCGACTGGACTTCCTCCTCCTGCTGCTGCTGCTCTTCTTCCTGTTTAACTTCTTCCTCTTTAAGAATAAGTTTTTTGTACTTTTTCAATCCTGTACCGGCAGGAATAAGGTGCCCCATGACAACATTTTCCTTCAGTCCGTTCAGGCGATCTACCTTAGCAGCGGTAGCTGCATTTGCAAGAACTTTAGTAGTTTCCTGGAAAGAAGCAGCCGATATAAAGCTTTCGGTAGAAAGAGCTGCCTGCGTTATTCCGAGCAATATATGTTCGAATGTTGCCGGTTCTGCATCTCTTCCAACAATTGGTTTCTTATCTTTCTTTTTCAGATCAGTATTTAATTCGCGATACTTAGCACGGGAAATTAGTTGACCATTCTTATATCTCGAATCACCTTTATCTTCGATGTATATCATATTCATTACTTTATTATTCTCATCGAAGAATTCGTTTCTTTCAACTACATCCTCTTCGAGGAACTTGGTATCGCCCGGTGATACAATCTTTATCTTTTGCAGCATCTGGCGAACGATAACTTCTATATGCTTATCGTTGATCTTTACACCCTGTAAGCGATAGACATCCTGAATTTCATTCACAAGATATTCCTGAACGGCGCTTGTACCTTTAATTTTCAATATATCGTGAGGATTTATAGGCCCATCGGTTATTTTTTCGCCGGCGGGAATTTCATCACCATCCTGAACAAGAATATGTTTTCCTAACGGAACGTTATATTTCTTTTCATCGGAGCCGTCCCGGGCGGTAACAAAAATTTCTCTTGAACCTTTTTTACGTTCTCCAAATCTTACGATGCCTTCAATTTCAGAAACGATTGCAGTTTCGTGAGGACTGCGAGCTTCGAACAATTCTGTAACCCTCGGCAAACCGCCGGTGATATCACGACTCTTGGTTGTTTGTTTTGAAATCTTAGCAAGCACAGTTCCTGCCGGAATAATCTCGCCTTCTTCAACGGAAAGATAAGATCTTGTTGGAAGGTTGAATGACTTTTCCTCACCATCATCGGTTTCAATTGCAATACTCGGCGTGAGCGTTTTATCCTTCGATTCGATGACAACTTTTTGCACGTGCCCGGTCTGTTCGTCTGTTACCTGCTGCAATGTGCTACCGTCAACCAGATCGACAAATCTTACTCTGCCCGGAATATCTGTGAGAATAACAGCATTGTAAGGATCGTGGTTATATAAAGGCATACCTTTTTTAACTTCCTGACCGTCATCAACTTCTAATTCTGCCCCGTAAGGAACATCGTATTGTTTCAACTGGCGGTTATTATCATCAAAAATACCAATCGAGCCTCTTCTGCCCGTAACCACTTTTATCGTAATACTTTTTCCGTCAAACGGATCAAGTTCTACTTTCTCAACAAATTTAATTCTATCGTATCTAATTTTACCATCCACGCTGCTTTCAACCTGAGACTGGCTTGCAATACGTGAAGAAGTACCACCAAGGTGAAATGTTCTAAGGGTAAGCTGTGTTCCTGGTTCACCAATTGATTGGGCGGCAATAATACCAACTGCCTCACCTAATTCTACAAGCTTACCATTCGTTAAATTCCGACCATAACACTTGGCACAGATACCTCTTCTTGCTTCACAGGTTAAAACCGTTCTAATATAAACAGAGTCGATATTTGCATCTTCAATTGCATTTGCGATATCTTCATTAATAATCTGACCGGCTTCAACCAACAATTCATCGGTTATGGGATGGTAAATATCTTCCTGCGAAGCACGACCGGTAATTCTCTCACCAAGCGGTTCTCTTTCCTGTTCAATATCTTTAAGAGCTTTTATTTCAATACCGAGAATTGTTCCGCAATCATCTTCGGTAACAATCACATCCTGTGATACATCAACTAATCTTCTTGTAAGATATCCGGCATCCGCAGTTTTTAAAGCTGTATCGGCTAATCCTTTACGTGCACCGTGAGTTGAGATGAAGTATTCGAGTACAGAGAGACCCTCTTTAAAGTTTGCAATAATCGGGTTTTCAATTATCTCACCCGCCTGACCCGAAAGAGTTTTCTGTGGTTTCATCATCAAGCCTCTCATACCTGCAAGCTGTCTTACCTGCTCCTGTGAACCTCTTGCACCCGAGTCAACCATCATGTGAAGCGAATTAAACCCGCCGTCGGCAATTTTTATTTTTTCCATTAATGCACGGGCAACATCGTTTGTTGTATGAGTCCAAACATCGATAATCTTGTTATACCTTTCGGCATCGGTAATAACACCTTGTTCATGTTCATTCAGAATACTATGTACTTTTTTATTTGCTTTTTCAATCAGCGCTACTTTTTCTTCCGGAATAATCATATCCGAATAACTAATGGATAAACCACCTGCAGTTGCGTATTTAAATCCAATATCTTTCAAATCATCTAAAAATTTAGCTGTAACTTTGTTGCTTAACTGCATAAACATTTTACCAATAAATCCACCGAAAGTTTTTTTAATAAGCAACTGGTTGAAGAATCCCATTTCTTTCGGAACTATCTGATTGAAAATTACTTTTCCAACAGTAGTTTCAATTTGCTCACCATCTATTCTTACTTTTATTTTTGCATGCAAAGCTACGATATCATTATCATGCGCTATAATTACTTCTTCCGGTGAACCGAAAACCATCCCCTCACCTTTGGCTCCTTCCCTGTACTTAGTTAGATAATAGCAACCAAGTACAATATCCTGTGTGGGAACCACAATGGGGCTGCCGTTCTGCGGAGATAAAATATTATGACTACTAAGCATCAACAGCGATGCTTCGATTTGTGCTTCAAAAGAAAGCGGAACATGTACAGCCATCTGGTCACCGTCAAAGTCAGCATTAAAAGCCGTACAAACCATCGGATGAAGCTGAATAGCACGTTCATCTATCAAAATAGGTTGAAATGCCTGAATTCCAAGCCGGTGCAAAGTAGGTGCGCGGTTAAGAAGTATAGGATGACCCTCAATTATTCTGGCAAGGATATCCCAGATAATCGGATCTTTTCTGTCAACTACTTTCCTCGCACTTTTTACCGTTTTATTATGTCCTCTATCAATCAGCTTTCTGATAATAAAAGGTTTAAATAACTCAACAGCCATATCTTTGGGAAGACCGCACTGGTGTAATTTCAGTTCGGGACCGACAACAATAACAGAACGCCCGGAATAGTCAACCCTTTTACCAAGCAGGTTCTGGCGAAATCTTCCCTGTTTACCCTTAAGCATATCGCTCAGAGATTTAAGAGGGCGGTTATTATCGCTTCTTACCGCACTTCCTCTTCTCGAATTATCGAAGAGGGCATCGACTGCTTCCTGAAGCATTCTTTTTTCATTACGAAGAATTACTTCGGGAGCTTTAATATCGATTAATCTTTTAAGTCTGTTATTTCTAATTATTACTCTTCTGTAAAGATCGTTCAAATCGCTTGTAGCAAATCTTCCACCTTCAAGCGGAACCAGAGGTCTAAGTTCAGGAGGAATGACAGGTATATAATTTAAAACCATCCACTCGGGTCTGTTTGCAATCTTGCCTTCTTCTTCTTTAAATGCTTCAATCACTCTTAATCTTTTAAGAAGATCAGCTTTTTTCTGCTGGGATGTTTCAACTTTAAGCCGGTCGCGCAGTTCCTCCGAAAGCTTTTCAACATTAATACTTTTGAGCATTGTCTTTACGGCTTCACCGCCAATTCTTGCAACAAACTTATTCGGGTCTGTATCTTCAAGTTTATCGTTTCCATCCGGTAAGGTGTTTAATACTTCGAAATACTGGTCTTCCGAAATTAAATCGTTCAGTTTCAGCCCCGTGGGACCTGGATTAATAACAATATAAGATTCATAATAAATTACCTTTTCAAGTTCTTTTAAACTTAAACCGATAATATTACCAATTTTTG
>BDSV01000091.1 GCA_002898075.1 bacterium BMS3Abin03 | reverse complement strand
TTTAGAGAATGAAGTCAAAAAATATTTGGTTACGTTTTTATCCGCTACTCCCTCAGCAGATAATATTTCTGGACTTCAGCAGTATGTTGCTAAACCCGATAAGTTAGTTGTTCATAACAAGGAGGTCTATCTTTACATTCCTAATGGCTATGGAAAGAGTAAGCTCTCTAATACATTTATAGAGAGCAAGCTCGGAGTAGAAGCAACTACAAGAAATTGGAAAACAGTTGTTAAATTGTATGAGTTATCAAGATAAATTGTGTTTTAATTTTAAATTAGAAACAGACAGAAATGAAAACATTATATGTAAAAAATAGCAAAGAGTGGCGAAGCTGGCTAAGAAAAAATCATAAGAAAGAAAATGAAATCTGGCTTGTGTTTTATAAAAAGCATACAGGCAAACCAACTTTAACTTATAAGGAATCGCTCGAAGAAGCTCTCTGTTTCGGCTGGGTCGATGGACTCAAAAAAAGATTGGATGACGAAAGATACACTTACAGATTTTCACCCCGGAAAGAAAAGAGCAGATGGTCACCTGCCAACATAAAGCTCGCCGAACAATTGATTGAAGAAAAAAGGATGGCAAAACCGGGACTTGCTGCCTTTGAACGGAAATTACATTACAAGGAAGAAATCCTGAAAGTGAGGAATTCAAAAGAACTTATCATTCCTCCCGAAATAGAAAAAGCGTTAAAGGTAAACAAGAAAGCATGGAAAAATTTTATCACTCTTGCACCAAGTCATAAAAAGCAATATGTATGGTGGATTGCCGCAGCAAAGCGAGACGAAACAAAAGAACGCCGAATCAAAGAAACTATTGCACTCCTAAAGCAAAATAAAAAATTAGGGTTAAAGTAGAATATGATGATAAATATTTATTCGAACGGATAAATTATTAGTGAAAAGTTTTTTACAAGCTATAGAATATTTCACCCCTGCCGGGTTATTTATCTATAGGACGTCTTATCGCTACCTACATTTCACACCCTAACGAGGTTTGAAAACGGCTGTTCTATGAATTCCAGAAAATAAATATACCGATCGAAGTTCAGTTAAAAAACGTTGTTAACACTTTTGAAAAATAATGAACAACATTAAATGCTATTTGCTTTGAAGCACAACCCTGCCAGGGGTGAAATGTTAGTGTCCATTTTCCTGATAGTACGTTTACAAATCAAACTTCTTTTTTATAAACAATAAAATGTTTATCCCAACAACCCATAGTGAAAATATTGATATGATCGCTGTAACAATCTTCGGATGTTCCGTGTAAAATGTTTTTTCTTTATTCAATACAACATCACCAACTAAAACATCCTTCGTAAACATTTTCGTTTCAGCTTCTATTTCGCCTAACGGGTTAATAATGCAGCTTATTCCGCCATTAGCTGCACGTACTACCGAACGTCTGTTTTCAACAGCTCTAAGAATTGCAAAATCTTTATGCTGATAAGGTCCGCTTGAGTTGCCATACCAGCTATCATTAGTTACTACGGCTATAAACTCGGCGCCTCTCTGTACAAAAGCAGCCACAAAAATGGGAAAGACCGACTCGAAACAGATTAAACCGGAAACGCTAATCGTATCTTTTCCTAAATTGTTCTCAACCGGCACTTTAAACACAAGAGTATCCTTCCCAATATTCCAGCCGCCTAAACCAACACCCCACTTGAATATATCTGCTAAAAAAGAAAACTCTTCTGAAAAAGGGACATGTTCTCCAAGAGGAACAAGCTTCATTTTACCGTAGCGTTTGTAATTTCTTGTTCCGGGAGTTAGCTCAATCAATGCATTGTAAGCAGTATAATAAGAATTAGTACTCTTATTAAATTTTGCATCAGCCGGTGCATCTTCTTTATTAAAATAGTATTGAATATCCGGCATTCCGCTCAACAACGTAACTTTATTTTTCTCAAGAAAGGAATAAATTTTATCCACTTCATTTTGATAGTTTCCGCCCATTAAATAAACAGGCAGCGCCGTTTCGGGCCAAAAAATAATTTGCGCTCCGCTATCAACTGCCTGCTGTGACAGCGACAGATAATCATCAACCATTTTATCCAGGCTACCTGTCCCCCATTTCTTCCACGGATTTATGTCCGGCTGTATCAATCCGACTCTTACTTTACGGTTGGGCAGTTCAATAGATGAAATTCTTATCAACCCGTAAACAACAAAAAGTAAAAAGATTGAAACTCCGGCAACTAAATAATTTACCGAATAACGATTATTATTTTTATAATTAGAAAAAGCTTTATATAAAAAGACATTGATGTAGAACACAACTAGCGATAACCCAAACGTTCCTATAATATCGGCTGCCTGAATGAACGCAAGAAATTTTACCTGCCCGTGTCCTAACAAAATCCAGGGAAAGTGAATATCGGTGAGTGTTAAAAGATATTCTGTTAAAACCCAGTAAACCGGGAAGAACCACAAGTTTATTTTCTTCGGAAATATTTTACCCGAAAGATAGTAAAGAGTAGATGCGATAAGCATTACACAGGGATAAGCAAGTAGAAGCGCAATTCCCCCCGCCATTAAAAACGGATCTGATTCCGGCTGCCAGCTTCCCACCCAATAGAGTGTTATCAAACTGAATACAAAACTCATTAAGTAAGTTGCTTTATTTAGGGTAAGAAGTGTTTCCCTTCTTTCTATTACCAAAAGAAACGGAATGAAAGCAACGAACGCCAGCAATGAAAACGGAAACGGGAAGGGCGGAAATGAAATACCCAACAGTACACCGCTTAAAATCAAGAGCAGCCGTTCTTGCCTGATCCTCTTTTTTTCTTCGGCTGTTTTAGGATTTTTGAATCTATCGAAAAAACTCATTCTTTATTTTTCTTTCTATTTAAATAAAATCTTACTAAAAGAATGATAGCTACAACAACCGTAACTGCAATTGCTATGTTGCTGTATGTTGAAAGATATTTATCAACAACTTCTACATTGCTGCCGAAAAGATAACCGAGATAAATAATAATTGCATTCCATATAAATGCGCTTATTGTAGCAAGCAGTGCAGTCCTTTTTGCATTCAATGAACTCATGCCGGCAAAAAAGGAAATTACGGAGCGAGTTCCCGGCAAAAACCTGTTGGCAAGTATTATCCAGTAACCGTATTTCTTGAACCATAGTTCCACCTTCTCAACAGTATTAACAGGAATGTATTTGTACTTGCCGGAATGCACTACTTTTCTATCGACAGTGGAACCGAAATAATACAGCACCATAAATCCAATGATGCTTCCGATAGTGGTTAAAATTAATGTCGGAATGTAATGGATCACTCCCGTTGCAACAAGCGAACCGCCGATAACTACAACCAGATCACTCGGTGAGGGAGGAAATACGTTTTCGATAAAAGCAAAAAAGAAAAGTGTAACGTAAATCCAAAACGGTGTGAATCTTGAAATGTCTTTCAGTATTTCTTCAAACATTTCGTTCCGCTTTAACTACTAATACTGTTGCAAATGCGGCAATCCCTTCTTCTCTGCCGGTAAACCCGAGTTTTTCCGTTGTAGTTGCTTTAACCGAAATATTTTCTACACCGGTTTCGAAAACACCTGATATAATTTTTCTCATTTCACCAATGAAAGGAGAAAGTTTCGGCTTTTGAGCTGTAACCACCGAATCAACGTTTCCAATAAGGTATCCTTTTTCTTTAATTAATTTATACGATTCTTTAAGCAGCATCTTGCTGTCGGCATCTTTATATTTTTCCCCGGTATCAGGAAAGTGGTTTCCTAAATCTCCTAAAGCCAACGAACCGAGCAGAGCGTCGGTAATTGCATGAAGAAGCACATCCGCATCCGAATGTCCAGCCAATCCTTTGTTATGAGGAATTTCAACTCCGCCGATGATTAGCTTTCTATCTTCGGCAAAAGCATGAACATCAAATCCTATTCCTGTTCTGTATTGCATAATTTATTTTTTTTGTGAATATTCTTTAAAAACAATTTAACCAGTAATTGTTATTCTGAACGAAACGACCTGCAGGCAGGCAGGAGTGGAATGAAGAATCTCAACCACTTCTATTGGAAAGATTCTTCACACCGCTCAAGCGGGGATTCAGAATGACGAACAAATGCTAATCACCTTATATTAAAATCATCAAACTCGTTCTTTGTTTCCTGCCAATTTACAAAACAATTTTTTACAGAAGCGTGCATCGGTCCGATTTTTATTTTCTTTATCAATTCTTCGATCAATGCTTTATCGCCTTCAACAACGGTTAAGACTTCACCGGTATAAAGGTTTTTAACAAACCCGTTTAATCCTAAGCTTTGTGCTTCCCTGTACACAAAATACCTAAAACCAACACCCTGCACTAAACCGTTAACAATTATTTCTGCTCGCGCTTCCATTTACTCCGATTTGTTGTTTTTATCGAACACTTCAGTAACAAACAAGCCCGAAAAAATTAAAGTACATCCTATCAAACCAAACTTAGAAATTTTTTCGCTGAGTGCAAAGAATGCAATAAGCGCTGCAAAGATCGGTTCGAAGGAAAATATTATTCCCGCTTTAGTGGGCGAGACAACTTTCTGAAACTTTGTCTGCAAAATTGTTGTGACAATCGTCGCTAAAATTGAGGTATATAACACAGCAAAAATAAGATTCGAGTTTAAAGAAAACCTGATCGTCTCTATTCCTGTTCCTGATAATATTATAGCCGCAATAATTCCTCCGATACCCGTTACTGCAATCTGGATAAACACAAGCGGCATATAATCGAACTTACGTGAAATGATATCCATATAGACAAGATAAAGCGAGAAAAAGATGGCGCAGAGAATTGTGAAAAAATCCCCGATGTTAAAATCTTTTCCTAACTCACTGAAAATATTAAAGAAAGATGTTTCTTTGCTCGAAAGAAAAATCAATCCGAATAAAACCAAAACTATCCCTGCAATATTGGCTTTAGTTGGTGCCCGCTTTTCTATAAGCAGTTGGAAGACCGGTGTAAATACAACGAACGTTCCTGTTATGAAACCGGATTTAGTTGCGCTTGTATAATTAAGCCCGATCGTTTGTGTAGCAAATCCGAGAAAATAAAAAAGACCGAGCAGCGCCCCGCCAAGTAAAAGTGGTTTGCTGTATTTTTTAAATGAATGTAAAACAAACGGAAGGAGAATAAGTGCGGCAAAAGTAAATCGAAGCGAAATAAATACCATCGGGGAAACATCCTGCAATGCATTTTTTATAATTGCAAACGTTGCACCCCAGATAATTGTATTTAAAAGCAGAGCACCTTCGCCGGTGTATTTTTTCATTAAGGTATGAGTTTAAATTTCAAGATTATAAAATTGTAAGATTACAAGATTATTCATTTGACATTTCACATTTGACTGAACGCAAGATCAAAGAGTAAAGTAAAAAGACTAAAGCAAATCACCCGATCACTCAATCAAAAAATTAATGAATGTTTGATGGATGAATTGAATTAAAGATATACCGTAGCAAATTACAATGAATGACAATGAACGATGAACGATGAACGATGACAATTGACAAATGACTGCTGACGGAAATCATTTATCCTTAGAGTACCCAAATGCTTTCAACCATTTTTCATCGGAACGCCATTTCTTTCTTACTTTAACACGTAACTCTAAAAACACAGAGTGCTGAAGGAACTCCTCGACTGCCTCCCTGGCGATTTGCCCGAGCTTTTTAATTGCGCTTCCTTGTTTACCTATAATTATGGATTTTTGCGAATCTCTTTCGACTACAATTTCAGCACTAATATAATCTTTGCTCCCTTTTCGCTCTTTAAATTCACTGATCAGCACTTCACAGCTATACGGGATTTCTTCTTTATAAAGTTCGAGTATTTTTTCACGTATAATTTCGGAAACAAAAAATCTCTCACTTTCGTCAGCGACAATATCATCAGGATAAAACTTCGGACCTTCGGGTAATAATTCTATAATTTCATTAAGCAGCTTTTGAGTATTAAAATTAAGAGTTGCCGATAACGGAATTACTGCTTTAAATTTATTCATCTCTTCAAAGTGCTTTAATATTTTTTCAGAAATTTCCTGTGTGATCAAATCAACTTTGTTCAGAATCAGTACAACCTGCTTTTCTGAACCGAGTAGCTTATTTACATATTCCTGCTTAAAGGTTTTCGTACCAACCGGGTCTTCTTTAACATCGATTAAAAGAAGAAGAACATCTGCATTACCTGTTGATGAAGAAACCTGTTCCATCATTTTTTTTTGAAGAAGATATTTCGGTGTTAATATTCCCGGGGTATCGAGAAATATAATTTGATAATCATTACCGGATAGAATACCGAGAATGTTCTTCCTTGTTGTTTGCGGCTTCTTATTTGTTATTGCAAGCTTCTGACCCAACAATGCATTAAGTAAAGTAGATTTACCTGCATTCGGCAGCCCGAGTATTGCAACGTAACCTGATTTATGTTTCATAAAATTTTTACTTTATCTGAATAAAATCGAAATTGCGTCACTCAACTGACGCTATTTAGCTAAATTCCGTTAATAGAAAGACCGAATTTACATAATTTGATAACAAGATGAGAAATAAGAAGACATGGTTCTAAACTTACGAATTGAAAAACACTCCGTTGAGTTATCTACCTAAATTTGCTTTCATTCTCTTCTGCTGCTCATAAAAGAAGTAGCCCGCAATTATAATAGCAAATGAAAATACGGAACCTATAATTGAAAGATTTTCGCCGCTGAAAAGTTTTTGTGTAAATGTTACTATATTTTTACCGGAACGATTTACTATATCAATTAGCTGCGGAGATTCGTTTTGTCCGGCTGTTGAGATTATTCCGGCTATAAGATAACCGACGATAGCAACACAAATGAAAACAAATACTGCGGCAACAGCTATGATAAAATAATTTTGCTGTTTCGCTCTTGCATACTTTTTCTTTAATCTTAACATTACATTGTCATTGAAGCCGGGAGACACTTCGTCAGCTTTCAGGATAGAAAGTTTTTCGTGAACTAATTTAAGTGCGTTAAATCTTTTCCTATCAGCTTCAGAATTCTTAAGAATCTTCTCCACTTCGGTACGTTCTTTTGTATCGAGAGCACCATCGAGATAATTGTTCAGTATGTCATCATTTAAAAGATTCATAATAATTCCTTTACTAAATTATTTTTTAGTATATAATCTTTCAATGCACTTCGCGATCTATGCAGCATCACTTTAACATTCGATAACGATGTATTCATTAATTTACTTATTTCTTCACAGCTTATTTCATTTATATAGTACAAATTTAAAACCGCAGCGTTCTTTTCGGGCAGAGAGTTTACAAGCTCATTAATAAATTTTGATAAATCCTGTTTCTCCGAAACTCTGTAATCGTAATCGCTTTTTAGATTTATATGATCATCTACGGAAGACATTTCTGTTTCGGTCTTTCTTTTTTTTGAAGATAATTTTGTCAATGCCGTATTATAAACTATCCTGTAAAACCATGTAGAAAACTTTGCATCACCTTTAAACTTGCTCAGCGAGTTGTACGCCTTCACAAAGCAATCCTGTAATACTTCTTCTGCATCCAATTCATTTTTAAGCATTCGCTTAAGCAAGGAGAATGCTTTGTTTTTATATCTGTCGATAATAATTGAATAGTCGGATTGATTGCCTTTTTTAACAGATTCAATTATTTCCCAATCCGATAGTTTTTTCATCACCTGATTTGACTAAATATTTAACATTCCGGTTACAAATAAAAGAATAATTCCGGAAATAAAATTAAAAATATGCACTATTTTAATTGGTCTTCTGATTTTACCATAAACTCATCTCTTTTCAAGAAAGGATAAAGGTGAGTCTATAATAAAACCAAAATCCGAGAACCAATTTGTAAATGGTATATTATATGTTCCGGCTAAACGCAATTTTATTTGTAACCTTTAGAAATTATTCTTTGTCAATAACAGAAAGAGAAAATAAAAGTACTGTAACCCAACGTTGATGGTCGCAGTCTAATAATTAAAAACAAAATAACTGGAGTAAATTATGGCAGCCGGAGTAATAGCGGTATTCATACCGATAATAATGTTTTTGGTCTTTGGAATAATAATAGTCGTATATATCTTTTATCGATCAAAGGAACGCCAAATATTGCTTGAAAAAGGTCTCTCTGCTGAAGAGATAAAAGCATTCTTTGATCAGAAACGTGATCCTTACGGAATGCTAAAAATCGGGATCATCAGTATCTTTTTCGGGTTAGGTATTGGAATAGGTATCGCATTAGAAGATATGACGGGGAAAGATTTCTGGACTGTACTGTTCATATTTGTATTTACAGGACTTGGATTTGTTATTGCTAATTTGGTTGGGAATAAGATGAGAGCGAAAATAAAAAGTAACGAAAGATAAAAAGTTTGTAGGGCAGGACAATTGTCCTACCCTACGTGACTTTTACTTGAGCAGTATCATCTTCTTTGCAGCAACATAGTCATTTACTATCAGCCGGTAAATATATATTCCGCTTGCAAGCGAAGATGCATCGAATGTTACCTTATAGTTGCCACTTGACTGCCGTTCATTTATTAGTGTTTTTACCCTCTCGCCAAGTATGTTTATTATTTCCAATTTTACAAGTCCATCCTTTTTTATACTGTAGTTTATCGTGGTACTCGGATTGAAAGGATTAGGATAGTTCTGCTCTAATTTATAACTATATCGTTCTGTTAATTCCCCGCCTTTGAATAATTTAATCCCCTCTACCCTGCTGTACTCTATCGTATCTGTAGTTGTTGTCTCTTGCTGTGTGCTGTCGGGTATCCATAATGCTGTTAAATAATACCCTGCTGCAATTTCATTTCCCTGATGTTCGCCTGTTATTATTGTAACATTTGGATCGACATATTCTCTTACGGTATCCGGTACATTTGCAATTAAATAGTATGTCGGTGTACCTTTTCTTCTGTAGATATTATAACTAAGTACATTCGGTATTGCGGGATGGGCACCCCATATAAGCTTCGGGTGATCTCCTTCTATGCTCTTAAAAAGCGATCTGTCCCATCTGCTTGTTATTATGTCTCCTCCTGATAAATGTAAATATCCATTTCCTGTTATAAACCCTGTCCCTTCCAAATCTACTGTATCTTTAAGAGTATAGGTTTTACTGTTTATCAGTTCAACACCGTCTTTTATTACCATATTGTCTGTAAGAATTTCATCTGTGCTTAGGGTATCGTTTGTTATTAGCTTTCCGCCGTATTTTACAATTGGCGCTACCTCGTATAAATAGCCCTCACCTCGAGGGTGAGAAAGCGGCATTGTTATTTGAGTAGTAAATGTAGTATCGAAATATCCTTCTTCCACGTTTCTGAAGCGATAGTTAGCATAACCGGGTGTAGGCTGCGTAACTTTTACAGTTATAGTCTTCTCACTTCCGCCCCATAGATTTGCTAAGAAAAAATATTTATCATCACTATAGTTAGGTCTTGCAAAAAAACCTGCGTGCCAATTTTGATTATTTATTGATGGAATAACACCAAGGGTAAGATAATCGTAACCAGCAGGTTGGGGCGGGGGATCATCTGATGGTATAAAATATTTTAGCTGTAAAAAGTTGCCGGTGTAATTAATTCCTAGTAACTATTGCCAAGGGTTCCTCTTAATCTTGGGGCAATATTCTCTTTTATTAAATACCATAATTCTGTTGGTTCATCATTCTCACCAACTATTCCGTCAATAATGTAAGGATCCTGCCACGGATATGTATCATAATTCCAGAACATCAATCCTTTTACTCCATGTGCTAGAGCTAACATCACTGTAGTTTTAAGTTTTGTGGAATCTGGTTTTTGCCAGATATGCCAACTGCCGTCTGGTGCCTTTATACCAAAGCCCTGTGCAACATACCAAAACCCCGGCTGCAAGGAATGTGCTTCGGTAAATCTTTTCCTGGTTATCTCTAATCTCTCAGCCAGAGTTTTTTCCGAAATTTTAAAGGGGTAAAAGTCTATCATTAGCTTTTCCGGCTTTGCTATATTATAAAAACTGACTAATAATGAATCGCTGTTTATAAGAAGGTATGGTGGGTAAAATTCTGTAATTAAGCGTGGGGCATAAACAGCTTTTAATAGCGAATCTACAATGTGCATAGGGGTAAATGCATCTCTTGAGTATGGCTCGTCATGTCCAAACCAATATATTATGTTAGGCCAGCTAGAATAGCTTTGTGCGTAAGTTTTAATATTCTGAATTGCTATAGCAGCTGTTGATGAATCCTCGACGAGGTCATTCCACCCAAAATTATCATAGACCTCTATGTAATCGATATAGAGTGTGCCAACGCCTAGCCACTCTACACAGAACTCGATTCCGTTATCGCCATTCGAATCACCGTAGGTTGTATCATTATCCGGTATTGGTGTTTCCATTTTGTCTTCAAGGTATTGCTCAGGAAAACCAGGTAAATATGAATATTGCTCAATATTAAAATCTTGAAAACTGTGGTTAGATGGAAAATCTGATACTTTTAGAGTAATTGGTCCGCCCAGTGTGTCATCTTGTACGTGGTGTGTATAGACTCCATTCACCCATACACCGTGCCTTACTTTAACAGTTATTCTACACACTTCATCATATTGGTTAACCTGTTCAGGGTCATAATCGAGTGCCATATTGTATCGAGCTGTATAGCTAACTGTCTTTGGTCCATATAACCATCTCTTATATTCTTTTTCCTGCCTATAATGCGGACCATAAACAAGCGAATCGACAGGAGATGACAAACCTAAAGTTGACCAAGCTAATGTATCGTGCCAGGTAGCTGCCTTCCCATATTTATGCTTAATGCCTATCAATGTATCAACAATCTGGTTTTGCTCGGCTTCCCATTTCGAATACAAACCGGTAGCATAGTGGTTTATCCAATCTGTTTGATGCTCTTGATTGTAAGCCATCACATTGTAATTTGATAGAAAATCTTTAGTAGTATCCCTTGCAAGCCAATTAACTGTATTTAAACCTGAATAGTCATAGGAACTTAATATTATCTGGGAAGGTTTGTGGCTTAAAAATGCACCTACTGGAAATTCCTGTGCGGTTTGTAAGCTATCCTGTGCTGCTGTCTTATTTACAGCGAATAAAAGAAGAAAAACGAGAAATAATAACCTGCCTGTCTGCAAGGCAAGTAATTGAAAACATTTTATCATAAGTCCCTCCAGTTTTTTAGTTAATTATAATTATTTATTTCAAACGACCTCCCCTTAATCCCCTCCTTAGTAAGGATGGGAAATTGGAGATGGGTTTGCTTCTATTTTAAATAAATCATCTTTTTCATATCACTGAATACAGGAATATTGTTCCCATTCTTTACCATTATTTGGTATATGTAAACTCCGCTCGATAAGTTGGTCAACTTGCCAAGTTGACCTAAAAACACTACTTCGTGGTAGCCAGCATCCTGAACTTCGTTTACCAATACTTCTACCAATTCTCCCTTTATATCATACACATACAGCTTTACATATCCTCTTTCTTTTAATTTGTATCCAATCTTTGTGCTCGGGTTAAATGGGTTCGGGTAGTTTTGGTATAACCTGTAATTGCTTACTGTTGTTGGATATTCGTTAACTGAAGTTATTATCACAGCCAACTCTTCCGATGGTTGTGATTCATTTCCCTGGTTATCTACTGCCGTTAGCTTGTAGTAAAATGCATCTATTCCAGGGGGAATTATCTGCACATAAAAAGTATCAGTAAAGCTTGCAATAAATGTAGTTGAATCTGCCGTAAAGTTTGCTGTTGTATCCCTGAAAAGGTTATAGCTGTTAAAGTCTGCCTCAGTATTTGAATTCCAGCTTAAGTTAATATACTGGCTGTCAACAACAGCAGTAAGATTTCTCGGTGGTTTTGGTGCAAGATCGATGTAAATGTATTTCTCACCGAAAGGTCCTCCGTATAATCCTATATCGCTTCTTGTTAAATCTTTATCGAGCATTTCAGGGTCGCCGGCATCAATTAAAGGGGAGTACTTCTGCAGGTGGAAATCTAACTCTCCCTGTGTAGAATCATCATTCATTATCATTGGATCAACTGAAAGGTTTGTGCTGTCTCTTGTAAATCCGGAGTAATTTATATTGCTATTCCAAACATCGTTGTATTGATATAAAAGATTTTCATCTCCAAACGCCCATATTTTTCCTTCCGCATCTGTAACTACATTATTTTTTACTTTATTATAAGGACCCATATAGATAACTTCATAATAGTATTTACCGGTTATGTAATTATTGTT
This sequence comes from bacterium BMS3Abin03, assembly GCA_002898075.1. Classification (GTDB taxonomy): domain Bacteria; phylum Bacteroidota; class Ignavibacteria; order Ignavibacteriales; family Ignavibacteriaceae; genus BMS3ABIN03. The sequence goes on along the minus strand of BDSV01000091.1, from coordinate 344 downwards.
TACTTGAAGATATGGAACACCATAATTTTCAATGCCCTCACTTACAACAACTCCACTTTTTGCTATTATTAAATTGTTATAAACTTTTATTGAATCTGCATCACCTAAAAAAATACCTCTTGCTCCTGGTTCTGTTAAAACAATTTTATTATTAGTTATTATTGGGCTGGCTCCTATGTTTTTATATATTCCATCTTCAACCGTTTCAATATAATTAGAGTCAATAATTGGTTTGTAACTGTAATTGAAGGCTTCTATTTCTATTCCACGTCCCCCACTATAATCAATATTAATAAAATTTTTTCTTACCAATGCATTCGAGTTAGAAACTGAAATACCTATTC
>BDSV01000090.1 GCA_002898075.1 bacterium BMS3Abin03 | reverse complement strand
GTCTTTTTCTTTACTTGTTTTTTTAAAGAATTGAAAGTTTTTATCTTCTGAATCTTTTCATCCCACATGAAATTCTTTTATTTGACTTTTTCTCTTAAAGAATTGAAACTGTCCCCGAACATTCAAAAAACTCGTTAAGTTCTTCATACTTTTACTTGACTTGTTCTCTTAAAGAATTGAAACTCCAGAAGCACCAGACCTTGACCAATAATATTGCTCTTTTACTTGACTTGTTCTCTTAAAGAATTGAAACAATTGAGACTTGACTTTCGCAGGCAACTCATATAATTTTTTTGTATTTTTTTATGAATGAGTTCCTGAGGAACGATTTAATTAGTGTAAATTGGTGAAATTAGTGGCTGGTTATTATGAGTTTACCGGCTCGTATTGTCTAACCGGATTTGTATTCCTAAGAAGCAACTATTTTATAAGGATATTTTAATGAAAAATAAAAGTAAAAAACTTGAAATAATCGACACGGCAAAAACTTTAAGAGAAAAGCTGCAGGAACAGCTTAGATTAAATAAAGAGAAAAAGGAAAAAGAAAAGAAGGGTAAAACAGAATCTCATAGTGAAGATAACACCGGTAAACCATAAAATATCAATCGTTTCTTATTCCTGCGTAACGGATTGCTGTTTCAAATAGTACATTTTTAAAAGATTAAATTGAATAATAAGGTATTGGCTTTAGCCAAAATTGAAGAAAGAGTTGTGGCTAAAGCCAATAGTCCGTTAGTTAATTTAATCCACGACCTAAAGGTCGTGGCAATTCAATAAAATTGCACTTTTTCTTAGTCATCTTTTAGGAAATATTCCTTAAGTTGACACCTATGCGACTTTTGCGGGAAGAGATAATAAAGGTGAGTTTATAATAAAACCAAAATCCTAAAACCAATTTGTAAAAGGTATATTTAAGGCAGTCAGCCTGAGGTTAATTTAATTTCAGTTTTTATTCAAACTATGCCTGATAATTTGCCTGATTGCAGTTAATCGTCTTCTCTTCAGGATATACTGTAACAAACCTTTTGATTTCATTCCCTGTAACATTTCAATCATACAATCCTGATTAAATCCTGCAGAGATTAACAGCTTATGCCCTAACCGGTCAGCTTTTGTTTCGTGTCTGTAAATATAACCTGTTAGTAAAGCAATATTATAAGAATACCGGATGGCTTTCTGATTTGATTTAGTCAGTTTCTTAAACAGTTTAAAATACGGTTTTTTATGAAAATCTAATTCTCTCAGGAGTATGTGTGCTATTTCGTGTGCTATTGTACCGGTTATTGCATTATTACTTCTGTCTAATGTACCAATATAAATTGTCGGTTTAATTTTATCGTCTAAGGAAATATCTAAATATGACCGAGGTGAATTTTCTATGGTTGTAATATTAGCAGCAGATAAAATATCCGGTTTGAGTTTCTGAGCGGTTTCTTTAATCCATTCTATCATAATTCATACTTGGGTAAAAATGAACAATATGATCTTTATAGTAAAAGTTAGGTAATGAGAGAACTGTTTCAAAACAAAAATTGGCGTTATTCGCGGCTGATTATTTGCCTACCGCAAATTGCTTACAATTTTTTAATTATCTCACCATCTTCTCCAGCTTAGCAATCTCATCCCTCATCGAAGCAGCTTTTTCAAACTCGAGGTCTTTTGCGGCTTGGCGCATCTGTTCTCTTAACTAATATATTTTTTGTGTGCGTATATGAGGTTGTTTTTACTGATATGGTTATGCTTTAGTTGAGAAATTATTAAATTTCAACATTGTAATTTGCTTTAATGAAGTTCACTATTTCACTCATAAAATAAAGAGCATTTTCATATTGCTCCTGTGTTTCTTCTTTAGTTACCAAGTAAAAATCCTCGTAGTCGCTGTCTAGTCTCATTTCTAGAGCACCTGACAAAATAGAATTCAATTTTGCCGGCAGCAAGCCAGGTTTGATAAAATGTAAATTAAAAAGATGAATGACCCCTCTGTGAGTTTTGCTGTCAATTTCTTCTAAAGCAAACAATGCTCTTGTGGAATGAAATATTGAATAATAAGTATTGCTTAATGCAGAAATATACAATCCATTTTCAAGAGAGTATTTTGCAATTTCTAATTTCTCAACTGCTCGTTGCAATCTATATTTAGCCAAGTCTATTTTCTTTTCATCCATACAGTGTAATCCCCTGAGACATCACATTTTGATAAAAAGGAATAACATCCTTATATGTTGAAAAATTGTCAGCTGTAATTATTCGTATCGAAAGTAAAAGATTGTTAGATTCTAAAAATTCAGTGATGATCTTAACCCGGTCTTTTCTGTATTTTCTTAAATTATTATCATTTATCAATACAAAGATGTCAACATCAGATTCGCTGTTATAATCCCCTCTGGCATAAGAACCAAAGAGAATAATTTTTAATACTTTGCTTCCGAAAGTAGTTCTTATTCTGTTCTCAATTTTCGGTAGAAGAGATTTTAGCTTTTTGTTTTTAATTTGTTTGTTTTTCATATTACAAAATATAACACTTGCTTGATACAGTTAAAACATATTTCCCCGAATATTTTTACTAATTTATTAGTTCGTTTTATAGAATCTTTATTGTCTATTTGTCGCGGCGTAGCGCAGCGAAGCCGGACTACCATCTCGTCCCGGCTAAGTGCAGCGGAGATGGATTACTTCACCATCTTCTCCAGCTTAGCAATCTCATCCCTCATCGAAGCAGCTTTTTCAAACTCGAGGTCTTTAGCAGCTTGGCGCATCTGTTTCCTTAATTCATCGATGATATCTTTCTTCTGATCATTATCCAGATATTTTAAAACAGGTTCGGCAACTTTTGAGAAACCGTAATCTTCTTTCTCATCCCTTTTTCTCACATCCGCAATCGACGTCGAGCTTAATATTTCTTCCATTGTTTTGTAAACAGTTTCGGGAGTTATGCCGTGTACTTCGTTATATTTTTTTTGCAGCTTTCTACGGCGATTGGTTTCGTTAATAGTCTTTCGCATCGAGTTTGTGATAATATTAGCATACATAATAACTTTTCCGTTAACATTACGGGCTGTTCTGCCTGCTGTCTGCATTAAAGATTTTTCACTTCGTAAAAATCCCTCCTTATCTGCATCTATAATTGCAACAAGTGAAACTTCAGGCAAATCCAATCCCTCTCTTAATAAATTTACCCCGACTAATACATCAAACTCTCCGAGGCGCAGATCGCGCAGAATCTCAACCCTTTCGAGTGAGTCGATATCGCTGTGAATGTAGCGGACAAGTATTCCAATCTTGTCCAGATAATCAGCAAGGTCTTCCGCCATCTTTTTAGTAAGAGTCGTAACAAGAATTCTCTCTTTTCTTTTTACTCTTTCTCTAATTTCTGCTATCAGGTCGTCAATTTGTCCTTTCGCCGGACGCACTTCAATAGCAGGATCGAGCAGACCGGTCGGACGAATTATCTGTTCCACAATTATGCCGTCGCTCTTTTCCAATTCGTAGTCGGATGGAGTTGCACTGACAAATATTACCTGGTTCAGTGTTGCATTAAACTCTTCAAATTTCATCGGTCTGTTATCCAGTGCAGAAGGGAGACGGAAACCGTACTCAACCAGGTTACCTTTCCTTTTTCTATCGCCGTTATACATTGCCCGCAATTGTGGAACGGTTACGTGAGATTCATCGATTATCAATAAAAAATCTTCCGGGAAGTAGTCCATTAAAGTATATGGTCTTGAACCGGGAGCTCTGCCGTCCATGTGTCTTGAATAATTCTCGATACCCGAACAGTAACCGATCTCTTTTATCATTTCCAAATCGAAACGTGTTCTTTGTTCAAGCCGTTGCGCTTCCAAATATTTTTCCTGATTTCTCAATTCTTCCAATCGCACCTTCAATTCTGCTTCAATGCTGAAGACCGCTTTCCGAAGCTTGTCTTTGTCTGTCACAAAATATTTGGCAGGATAGATCGGGGCAGACTCAACTTCCCTTATAACTTCTCCTGTGAGGGAATCTATAATCGATAGCCGCTCTACCTCATCGTCCCAAAACTCAACACGCAGTGCTTCTTCATACTGGTATGCGGGAATAATTTCAACCACATCACCTCTTGCCCTGAATGTTCCGCGCGTGAATTCAATATCGTTGCGGACGAAGTAAATATCAGTTAGATCGCGCAGGAATTTTTTACGTTGCAGCTTCCCGCCTTTATTTACAAATATAATTTTGTCTGCATAATCCTGCGGGGCACCTATGCCGTATATGCAGCTAACGCTCGCCACTACAATTACATCCGATCTTCCCTCGATGAGCGCCGTAGTTGCTTTTAAGCGGAGGCGATCGATCTCTTCGTTAACCGAAAAATCTTTCTCGATGTATAAATCGCTTGAAACCACGTAAGCTTCCGGCTGATAATAATCATAATAGCTGATGAAAAATTCGACGGCGTTATTCGGAAAGAATGATTTAAACTCGGAGTAAAGCTGTGCTGCCAGAGTTTTATTGTGTGAAATTATAAGCGTTGGTTTGTTTACTTCTTTAATGACATTAGATATAGTAAAAGTTTTTCCGCTGCCGGTAACACCGAGAAGCGTCTGAAATTTATCGCCTCGTTTTAATCCATCCACAAGTTGAATAATTGCCTCCGGCTGATCGCCGGCGGGACTATAATTTGATACAAGTTCAAATTTATTCATTTGTTTTAATCGAGCAATACATCGTGTGCGTGAAAGGAATCTTTATTAAGATGACCTCGCAGCACAACGGTTTTAGCAGTGTCGATTCCCTGCGGTATATGATCTGCATTAACCAGCACTACTCTGCCTGTTTTATCTAAAACATAAAAACTATTATTACTAATACCTCTATCTTGAAGAACCTCTACTCTTATATCTTTAACAGCGGTGTTGTTCGTATCAAAATCAGCAAAAGATCCCAATCCTTCTCTTGGAGAAAAATAAACGAAGTAAACCAAACCTATTATAATTATTACCAGCAACGGTAATAATATTTGTTGAATTAATTTCATTTGTGCCTTATTTTAATTTTAGTTTTACAATTTAGTAAATTTTAAATACAGTAAAAATGAATTTTTGCAGTTAAAAAGAATAAATGAAAAATCAGAAGGTATGAATAATTCTCTCCGGCTTTATGGGTTTTACTGCAGTTGCGCTAGGAGCATTCGGAGCACACCATCTCGGTTACAGTTTATCATCTCCATCTGACGGACGTTTACAAAACGGGTGTACAGTATCATTTAATTCATTCTGTGGCGATGTTAGCCGTGTACGTCATCCCCAACTGGTTTTTATAAATCTGCGCTTATGTTTTTAATAGGAATAATTCTTTTCTCATTCCCACTTTATTTTTATGTCCTGTTTGAAAATTCAACATTTATACAGCTCACACCGCTTGGCGGGCTTTCATTTTTAGCCGGATGGTTGATGATAATTTACGAAGCGGTAAAGTTACAAAAGGATTAATACAATCTATTGCTTAACGGCTCGCAGTTTAAAATATACTTCTTCGGGAGAGAAAATCCCGGCAAAGAATCTTTCATAAATTACGGGTTCGATGTTTAGGAAAAAGTCCATCCATTTGAGAATAGCAAAATGTGAAGTGATAAATTTTTTTTCGATGATTTCAAATTGTGCTTTCCCCTCATAATTTGTTCGATGGTTTAATTTCCACTTCTCATAAAATTTAAGCTTGCGGTTTCCGGTATATTCATAGTTATCAAAAGTACGAATTGAAAACGGTATTTTATGGTCCGGCTCACCGAAGTATTTTGTGTTGAGAAAAAACGGGGCATAAACAATTAGCAAACCGTCCGGCTTAAGAATTCTATAAATCTCTGTAATGTAATTGTGGAAGTTATTAAGATGTTCAAGAATATGCGATGCATAAACTTCATCGAATGTATTTTCTTCAAAAGGATAAGGAAATTTATTTAAATCATGAATTTGATTACCGCCGTAATCAACCATATCGAGATTAACATATCCTTCTTTAATATCTCTGCCGCAGCCGATGTTCAGTTTCATCAAAAAAAATTTCGCTTTAATTTCTTAATGGTCTTTTTTTAATTACGCCACCGTGTGCATCCTTTATACTGTTCATAAAAATAAAGGCATCCGGATCGATTTTATCGATTTCTCTTTTTAGTTTGGCAAGTTCGAGTCTTGTAATTACGGTATAAACAATATCTACCTTTTGTAATTCGTTTCCTCGTTCGGCATATCCGCGTTTACCGGAATACAGTGTAACGCCCCTTCCTAAATTTTCAATAATAGCCAATCTTATTTCCTCACTTTTATCGGAAATAATAGAAACACCTGTATATTCTTCAACACCTTCAATTACAAAATCTACTGTTTTTGAGGCAGCAAGGTATGTTAAAATTGCATATAATGCTATCTCGATGGACAAAACATAAGCGCCGAATAAAAATATAATCGTGTTGAATATTAAAATAATATCTCCAATTGTAAGACCAATACGTTTAGTCAAATAAACAGCAAGTACTTCTGTGCCGTCAATTACAGCGCCGCCTCTAACCGATAATCCAATACCGAGACCAAGAAAAAAACCACCGAATATAGCAACAAGTAATTTATCTGTGGTAACAACCGGGTAAGGAATGAAATATATTGCAAGAGCAAGCCCTGTTATGGCTGCCATACTTTTGATTGCGAATGCTTTACCGATTTGAGAAAAACCGACTATTAGGAAAGGAAGATTAATTATTATAAGCAAAACCGATAAGGAGATACCGGTAACATGTCTTAATAGTAACGATATGCCCGTTACACCACCATCGATAAAAGAATTTGGAATCAAGAACCCTCTTAGCCCGAAACCGGCAGATGCAATAGCAAACAAAATGAGCGCTGCATCTCTAAAAAAATAAGAGATATAAAATTTCTGTGTGTCGATGCCTTCTTGAAATTGTTCTTCACCAGATTTAATACCTGTCTTTTTAGATTTCCGTAATATAATATCAATAATTATTTGGGGTAATTTCTTTTTCAATAATTATAATTCCTTAAAATAAGTTAAACATGCATTTCCGAATGATTTGGAAAAGAAGCCACAATACTTCTTGTTCTGTCAATAAGCTCATCCATTCGTTGCTTTACTTCTTGTTTCTTTTAGCAAGCATAAACATTACCCACCACGGATTTGTTTTGCACTTTAAGCAAAGCATAATCCAAATTTATAAAAATGAAGTGAATTAAATAACTGCTAGTAACCTAAAGAGGTGGTCACTAGCAGTTAAATAATTATTCTCATCTGTTTATAATTTCAAATTAAGGTCAGATGAAACGAGCATGAAAAATCAATTTACACACAAGCCAATGATTATAATGCGAGTTCCGTATGACCAAAACAATAAATTATAATTATATGAAACTCGTTTCATTAAATAAAAAAGCCCGGCTTAAGAAAGTCGGGCTAAATAATATAACGTTTATATTAACGAATTAGTTCAAAGAAACCAAAGGATTATTGAGTCCTTTGATAGTAATTTTTTCAACTTTGAGCTTCGCAACACCTCTGCCTATAATATCTAACTTCTCAGCAGCACCTTTGGAAAGATCGATCTGCCGACCGGGAATGTAAGGTCCTCTATCATTAATCCTTACTATAACCGATTTTTTATTTCTGGGGTTCGTGATTCGTAAAAGTGTTCCGAACTTCATAGACTTATGAGCCGCAGTAAATGCCATCTGGTCGTAAATCTCACCGTTAGCAGTTGATCTCCCATGGAATCTTGGTCCATACCAGGAAGCTCTCATTGTTCCTAAATTTATATATTCTACAACAGAAGTATTAGTCTGTACTTGTTCTTCAACCGGAGCAGATTCATCGTTTAGTACAGGTTCAATCGAAGAACTACTTTCATTCGTAGCAATAGTAAATCCAACTAATCCAATTAAAGCCGCAATAAACCCTATCTTCATAAAAGATTTCAAGTTTATTCCTCCTCAATGTTTCTAAAATAACTTTTATATTACAAAATTAAAATAGCCGTAATCCAAAGACAATAAACAAGTTAGGTATTGAGACTTAAAGTAAAAACAACTGAATATCCGACTATTTCAGTATTTTGGTCGAATACCATTTATCGTATGTTAAGATACTATTACCTTAGACGTTTGATATACCGATTAGATAATAATTGAACTCGGAATTATTTTAAAAAAATTTAAATGAATTAAAAATCTTAGTACCACCTTTAATTTTTTTTAGGTAGATTTAATTTATGATTAGCAAAAAACACAAACCCCTGAAAAAAGAACTTAGCTTGTTTCATGTTTACGCTATTGCAGCAGGCACGACACTTAGCGCCGGGTTTTTTTTACTTCCCGGTTTAGCAGCGGTTGAATCCGGTCCTGCTTTACCGTTAGTATATTTAATAGCAGCCATTCCTTTAATACCGGCTATGTTCAGCATTGTTGAACTTGCAACTGCCATGCCGCGTGCCGGGGGTGTGTATTATTTTCTCGATCGAACGCTTGGACCGATGATTGGCACAATAGGCGGGTTTGGAACATGGGCGGCATTAGTATTAAAAGTTTCGTTTGCTCTTATTGGAATGGGAGCTTATATGAAATTATTCTTCCCGGAAATAGAAATTATTCCTATTGCTATTATCATTGCATTGATCCTCGGACTTTTAAGTCTCTTCGGTGCTCAGAAAAGCGGGAGGTTGCAGTCGCTGCTTGTTTCAGCCCTTATCTTTATTCTGCTTTTGTTTATCGGGGGTGGAGTTCCCGAAATAAACAAAATTCATTTTGATAATTTTCTTGCATCGGGTTGGAACTCGGTTTTTTCTGCCGCCGGGTTGGTTTATATAAGTTATGTGGGAATAACAAAAATTGCCAGTCTCTCCGAAGAAGTGAAAAATCCCGAACGCAATATTCCTCTCGGAATTTTTCTCGCGCTTGGAACAGCAATTGTTATTTACCTTATCGGAACAACTATAATGGTTGGCGTTATTCCTATGGAGATATTAAAAGGAGATCTTACTCCCGTAGCCACTGCGGGAAAATATATCTTCGGCAAGACAGGAGTAATCTTATTTTCAGTCGCCGCACTATTCGCATTTATTTCTGTTGCAAACGGGGGAACGCTTAGTGCTTCGAGGTACCCGCTTGCTTTAAGCCGCGATCATCTGCTGCCGAGATATTTTCTGAAGCTGAGTAAGTGGGGCACTCCCGTTTTTTCAATTCTTGCTACAGTAACTACAATTGTAATAATTCTGCTTTTGCTCGATCCCACCGGTATTGCAAAATTAGCAAGTGCGTTCCAGTTGATGGTGTTTTCATTTATATGTCTCGCAGTTATAATAATCCGGGAGAGCAAACTGGAAGCGTATGACCCGGGTTTTAAATCACCGCTATATCCATGGATGCAGATCTCGGGTATCATCCTGCCTTTTATATTAATATTTCAGATGGGAATGATGCCTCTGTTATTCAGCCTTGGCTTAATTAGTATCGGTGTTTTATGGTATCTGTTTTATGGTAAAAGCAAAGTTGTTAGAACCGGAGCCATCTACCATCTCTTTGAAAGATTAGGGCGGCTTAGGTACGACGGACTCGATACCGAGTTGAGAGGTATTTTAAAAGAAAAAGGTCTGAGGGAAAACGATCCCTTTGATGAAATTGTAACGAGAAGCTATGTAATCGATTTGGAGAAAAAGAAAAGCTTCGAAGATGTTGTTAAGAATGCTTCGGTATGGATATCTCAATTTATAGATCAGACATCAACCGAAATTGAAAACTTATTTTTAGAAGGAACAAGAATGGGTGCAACCCCGGTTACGCACGGCATTGCATTACCGCACTTAAGATTAAAAGGGTTACAGCAGGCAGAAATGGTAATTGTTCGTGCCGCCGAAGGTGTTCATATAAAATTTAGAAATCCCCTAACAGATTTTGAAGAAGACGAACAGGACGTGCATGCAATTTTCTTTCTTATCAGTTCGGAAAAAGATCCGACCCAGCATTTAAGAATATTAGCGCAAATTGCGGGAAGAGTCGAGGAAGAAGGTTTTGAAGAGGAATGGCGAAATGCTGTGGACGAACAGGAATTGAAAGAAGCATTAATTCATGAAGACCGCTGCCTTTCTATAATTGTAGATGCCGATGAAAAAACTGCTTCACTTATCGGCAAGGCATTAAAGGAAATTCGCTTTCCGGAGGGCTGCCTTGTTGCTATGCTGCGCAGAAGAGGTATTACCATTGTGCCCAAAGGCAATACTGTTTTGGAAGATGGCGACCGCTTAACCATTATAGGTGAACCGAAGGGTATGAAAGATCTAAAAAAGCAATTCGATTGATAATGATATAGATTAACTTAATATAAAGTTATACAAGTCGACCGCATAAAATTTAAAACTGTTAAAACAGTTAATAATTCAGGTTATCATTCAATTAACAGGGGGATTAAGAGACTGTGTAAATATTAGTAACTCACCACCGAAATAAATTCGGGGCAACCTCTAAATCCCTTTCTTGAAAAGAGAGGGACTTTTAAAAACGTAGTAAGTTTAACTTAAATTAAGCCCCTTCCCTTCTCAAGGGAAGGGGTTCGGGGATGAGTTCGCTAAGTTTAATGTGATTCTCACACAAGCTCTTAAGGCGCGGGTTGCTTTAACGAGAAAGTGTTTTTAAACATTTTCCCCCCGGGGGACGTTTTTGGCAAACGGTTTACTAAAAAGACCGCTCAACTTGAATTGATTTAATATAAAGTTAAAATATCATTTTGAAATAAATGTTTCTGTTTAAGAAATAATCAGGTCACCGGAATCTGGTTTTCCGGTCTTTTTAATCGAATATTTAATGTTTTAGTAATTGGCACTCAATATGAATAAGCTGTTTAGAATTTTCTTTTAGATGTTTGTTATGCTTAACTGCTAATTGAAAGAAAATAATTTGGTGCAAATATATTGCTGACCCGGAATTTTTTGAATCCAAATTATCAAATCTAATTCTTAATTGTCTGTCATTATTGGAGGAATGCTTGTGAAAAGAATCGATACAATTACTTTCATTCTTATCTTCTTTACCTTGTTAACAATAAATGTTTTTGCATCAAAGGTTCCCGGCGCTATTACTATTTCAGATAATGGTAACGGTTATGATGTAGCTTTTAATCTTCCTGCATATAATACAACAACAATTTTAGAAAGCGGAAGCGAGTACATTAGATATAATGTAAACGACTTCGGCACAACATACGAAAGCGGGCAGCCGGAATTGCCCCTGCTTTCATTTAATCTTTTAATACCATACGATGAAAATCAACCCGCGATAATAATTAATGGAATCGATGCACAGCAGACTTTGCTGTTAAATAAAATTTATCCGAAGCAGACTCCCTGGTCAAAAAATTTATCGTTGTCGGACAGACCGTTTACAATAAATAATAACTATTATAGTTCAACAGGTAATCAGGATGCACCTATCGTAACAGTTTCCGAACCGTTTATTATTGCTGGAGCTAAAGGTGTCCGGGTTACTATTCATCCGTTCAGGTATAACCCCGAAGAAAATAATTTGGAAATTATTAATTCGGTACAGTTTACTATTTCGTTAAACGGAAACCTCCCTCAGAATATAAATGTTTCTTCTGCCTTTAATGAATTATTCGATAATGTGTTTGTTAATTATGGTGGAATGAACCCCGCATCCGATTCGAGGTATCTTATAATTACAGCCCCGGAATATGAAAACATACTCACCCAGTTTATAAATCATAAAGTTAATATGGGATATAATGTTCTGGTGTACAGCACATCCATAACCGGAACAAGTAATACCGGCATTAAAAATTTTATCCAGCAGCTTTATAACGATCCTTCCACTAAACCGGAATATGTTTTACTTGTCGGTGATGAAAATAAGATTCCTGCATGGGTAGGTTCCGGCGACGGTAATCCAACCACAGATATTAATTATGTTCAATTGGAAGGGAATGATTATTTCCCCGATGCATTAATCGGGCGCTTCTCAGTTACATCCGGAGACGAGCTGCAGAATGTTATAGCAAAATCGATTTTTATGGAAAGCTATATCGGTACATTCCAGAGAAAGAATGTTTTTATGGCTTCATCGGATAACTGGCAGATAACCGAAAGTACTCATAATTATGTTATCGATAATTATTTTGACCCCAACTATTATAACAATCTTAAACTCTACACACACACAAACAATGCAACAACAGAACAGTTAACAGATGCCTTAAACGCGAACAAACAATTTGCAATCTATTCCGGTCACGGAACCAAATATTCATGGGCAGACGGACCCGTGTTCGAACAGGATAATGTAAGAGCTTTGAACAATACCTGGTACCCGTTTGTGTTTTCATTTGCATGTAAAACCGGCGCCTATCAAATCGAAGAGAGTTTCGGTGAAACATGGTTAAGAAGCGAGCACGGTGCATCGACTTTTTACGGTGCATCCGTAGATTCTTATTGGGATGAAGATGATATTCTGGAAAAAAGTGTTTTCGGGGCAATGTTTCAGGACAGCTTAACAATCGTATCGACTATCTTCGAACATGGTATGTTTAGTTTGATAAATTACTTTGGCGGGATTAATGGTACAACCTTAAGATATCTTGAAATGTATAATTTGATGGGCGACCCTTCGATGCCGGTAATGAAAATTATTCCGCCGGACTCGACACCGCCTACGGCAATTGAAGATCTTTCAGTTGTAAACCCCAAATCGAATTCGTTAACAATTAACTGGACTGCCCCGTTTGATTCTACTCTCGGTGGTATAGCCGCTTATGATATAAGATATTCTTTGCTGCCGATTAATACTGAGAACGATTTTATCAATGCAAATCAAATACTATTTTCGGGTCAATCGGATTCTTCGGGAACTCTAAAATCATTTACTGTCGATAGCTTAGATTTCGAAACGACATATTATTTAGCCGTAAAGGCGATGGATGTATGGGGCAACACATCAGGAATGTCAAACATGGTTTCGGATGTAACTCTATTCGCTCCGCAGCTATCGCTTTATCCCGATTCGCTTCATCTTTATGTTTTACCTAATAGTATTTACTCAGATTCCGTTATGATTGCGAATGTATCTGATCTTATTTCGACCCTCGATTATAATATTGAATTAGCGAACGCAACATTTCCCGTCAATATGCAAATAGTTCCCGTAAACAATTCTACTGTTGCAAATAATATGGTTTCTAAAGATGATGAAGATAATATTAAAGGAATGAGTGTTAAAGGCGGGGGAGGTCCCGATCAATTTGGTTATAGCTGGATAGATAGTAATAATCCCGACGGACCCGAATTTTTGTGGGAGGATATTAGTACGGATGTAAGAACGGAAAAAGTATCGAACTGGCAGGGCAGCAAAGATGAGGGTTACACAACGGCTATTCCTATCGGTATCGATTTTAAGTTTTACGGTGAATTATATTCGAATATTTACATAAGCACTAACGGTTTTATAAGTTTCTCTCCGCTTGTTTCAGCGTACTTTGATAATAAAGCCATACCTGATATCGATGATCCTAATAATTCGATATTTGCGTTGTGGGATGATCTCGACGGAAGATACCAGGGTGATGTCTATTTCCTTCGCGATGCAGATAAGTTTGTCGTTCAATTTTCTAACTGGCAGCGTTATTCCGGTTCCGGATCTTTAAGTTTTCAAATTGTACTTAAACAGAACAATAAGATTTACTTATATTATAAAACTTTGACGGGCAGCTTAAACTACGCTACTGTCGGAATTGAAAACGGAAGCGGTACAAACGGGCTGCAGATGGTTTACAACGCAGATTATTTAGAAGATCAATTAGCCGTTATGATTTCAACTAATCCCGAATGGCTAAACTTAAACCGGTTAAGCGGCACAATTTACAACGGCAATTCGGCTGAAGTTATTCTAAATGTTAACACTTCGGAAATGGAACTTGGTGATTACACGATGGACATGGTTGTTACAACAAATGATCCTGTTAATCCGCAGGTTACTATTCCCATAACCTTAACTGTTACAGATATTGTTTCCGGAACTGACGAACCGACGGCTCTTCCGAAAGAATTTGAACTTTATCAGAACTATCCGAATCCTTTTAATCCTTCAACCACTATTAAATTTGCGTTACCGGTTCAAACCGAATTGGTGATTTCTGTTTATAACTCGCTAGGCGAAAAAGTTGCCGAAGCGTTCAACGGAGGACTCGATGAAGGTTTTCATGAAATTAATTTTAATGCTTCCGCTTTAGCATCGGGTGTATATTTTTACAGGTTTGAAAGCAAAAAATATATTAGCACAAAAAAAATGATTGTCATAAAATGATAATTTTCCGAATAAGACAGACTAATAAATATGCAGAAGAAATAAATTTAAATGATTTTTTAACAGAAATATTTTAAGTTGCATATAGATTATTACTGAGTCCTTACAAACTCATTAATGTCAGGACAATAAAAAAGTTTATTTATTCATTTATTAGTAGGGGATGCTTATGCGAAGAATAGCTACCTTTTTTTGCTTGCTTGTCTCTTTCTCTTTCCTTTTACCAGCCAGCATTTTTGCAACTAATCCACCGGATGGAATTAATCTTATTAAAGATGGTAACGGGTACCTAATTGAGTTTTCGATTCCGCAGTACACTATGCCGGTTATTTATGCAGAAGGAGAAGAATACTTGAACTTAACAATACCCGGTTACGGCGTAACACCCGATGCGGGTTTGCCAGCGCTGCCATTAATTTCCTTTAATCTCTTTATACCGGTTACGGAAGAAGCTCCGGATTTGGAGATACTCAACACTTCCAAAACCGAAATCAATTTGAAGGAAAAGATTTTTCCCAAGCAGGCGCCATGGTCTAAATTATTTTCTAAGCAGGATAGACCGTTCACCATAAACAGGCAGTATTATAAATCAAACGGGCAGGAATATCCTGATATTGTAATTTCTGATCCGTTCATAATCGCCGGGATTAAGGGCGTAATTGTTACTGTTTATCCTTTTAATTATAATCCGGCGGAAAATCTGCTTGCGGTTCTGCAATCCGGAAGCTTCAGAATTTCTTTTGAGCAGCCCCTCTACCCGGTAAGTAATGTTCCCGAAGCTTTTGATAATTTTTATAAAGAGATATTTGTGAACTACAAATCAAGTTCTCCCAATTCTTCGATGAGGTATCTTATAATCACCGCACCGGCATTCGAAGCGGGGCTATCTTCATTTGTCAATCATAAAACCGGTGTGGGATTCGATGTGGATTTGTTTAATACAACCGTTACGGGTGGAACAAATTCAAGCATAAAGAATTTTATTCAACAGCGCTATAACGATCCTTCTACAAAGCCGGAATTTGTTTTGCTTGTAGGTGATGTCAATCAAATACCTGCCTGGAACGGTTCGGGAGAGGGTACACCGACAACGGATTTGAACTATGCCCAATTAGAGGGATCAGATTATTTTGCCGATGTTTTTATCGGAAGGTTTTCGGTTTCTTCATTAACCGAATTACAGCATGCGATCGATAAATCTGTTTTTATGGAAAACTATATCGGTACGCTTGATAAGAAAACCGTGTTTATGGCATCTACAGATAATTGGCAGATTTCGGAGGGCACTCACAATTATGTGATCGATAATTATTTTCATCCTGCCAATTACATAACCTTAAAATTATATACGCATACTTATAATGCTACAACCCAGCAGCTAATAGAAGCATTAAACGACAACCAGCAGTTTGCTGTTTATTCAGGGCACGGGTATGAATATGGATGGGCAGACGGACCGCCGTTATCACAAACAGATGTCGGTTCTTTAGTAAATACATGGTATCCGTTCGTATATTCATTTTCATGTTTAACCGGCGCATTTCAGAATGGCGAGTGTTTCGGCGAAACCTGGCTTAGAGCAGAACATGGCGCTTCGGCATTCTACGGCTCATCGGTTACATCTTACTGGGATGAAGATGATATACTCGAGAGGAAAATATTCCAGGCAATGTTCGATGACGACAAAACCCGCATTACGCCAATGTTCGATCAGGGTAAAATTTATCTTGTTGATTATTATGGAGGTATCAACGGAACGACGCTGCGATATATCGAGATGTATAATTTGATGGGTGATCCTTCGCTTCCCGTTGCTCAGCAGATTCCTCCCGATAATACTCCGCCCGATCCAATTGTCGATCTTTCTTATGCTAACCCCACTTCGAATTCAATTACAATCAATTGGACAGCCCCGTACGATTCAACATTCGGCGGGGTAACGAGCTATGATATTCGTTATTCAACTTCGATGATAAATAATGATAATGATTTCAACAATGCAGCTCAAATCCTGTTAACCGGTGTTTCCGATACTGCCGGAACTCCGAGAAGCTATACTGTGGATAGTCTGGATTTCATCACGACATATTATTTCGCTGTTAAAGCCATGGACATCTGGGGTAATAAATCGGATATGTCTAATGTTGTATCCGAAACTACTTTGTACGCTCCGCAGTTTGCAGCCAGCACCGATTCTTTGCATTGCGTTGTTTTGGTAAACACCGTTTACACCGATTCAATTATTATTTCTAACGTGTCGAATGAAAATTCAACGTTGGATTATTCTGTTTACTTAACGAACAATGTTGTGCCCGATAATGTTGCTATTAATCTTGTGAACTTAAACTCGTCGCTCGATAAAGAAATAGCAATAAGTAAAAACAACCCGGTTAATACTCATGGCTTTAGTATTAAAGGCGGCGGCGGACCCGACGATTACGGTTACAAGTGGATAGACAGCAACGAACCTAACGGTCCGCAATATCTTTGGGAAGATATTTCGCAAAATCCCGATGTTGTCGAAATCACGAATTGGATAGGTAATCTCGATGATGGTTACACATCTGCAATTCCTATCGGGTTTGATTTCGAGTTTTACGGTGATTCATATTCGAATGTATATGTGAGCACTAACGGCTTTATCACCTTTTCAACTCTTACGTCGGCATATTATACAAATGATCCGATACCCGAATCCGGTGTCCCGAATAACCTTATCTGTCCTGTGTGGGATGACCTGGACGGCAGGGCTCAAGGGTCGGTTTATTATTTGCAGGAAGCAGACAGGTTTATTCTTCAGTTTACGAACTGGCAGCACTATTCGGAAACAGGTTCGTACACTTTTCAGGCAGTTCTTAAATCAAATAACCGGATTTATTTCTATTACAATAACCTATCCGGCATACTGAATTCTGCTACTGTTGGAATTGAGAACGGCAGCGGTACCGATGGTTTGCAGATGGTTTATAATGCAAATTACCTCGAGAATGAATTAGCCGTGCAGATTTCTGCAGATCCCGAATGGTTATCATTAGACCATTTATCAGGAACCCTGTATAACGGAACTTCAGCGGCAATTATTCTATCCATCGATGCAAACGATCTTGAATTGGGCGATTACTCGATGGATATGGTTTTTAATACTAACGATCCCGATCATCCGGAAGTTACAATTCCGGTTACTATGACTGTAACCGATATTGTCCCGGTGGAATTAGAATCTTTCACTGCAAATGTTAAAGGGAATAAAGTTCAGTTGACCTGGCAAACGGCTACTGAAATAAATAACACGGGGTTTGCAATTGAAAGACAAAATACCTCGAATGTAAAAGGAGAGCCGGGCTGGAATAAAATTGCATTTGTTGAAGGTATGGGAACAACAACAAAAACAACCGGATATACATTTGAGGATAACATTAAAAAACCGGCAGTTTATAAATACCGGCTTAAACAAATCGATTATGACGGTACGTTTGAATACAGCGAGGAGATACAGGTTGATGTTGCAGGTCCTAAGAACTTTTCTCTGTACCAGAATTATCCGAACCCGTTTAATCCATCCACAAAGATCAAATTTTCACTGCCGAATTCGACAAATGTAAAATTAACAATTTACAACACAGTCGGAGAAGTTGTGGCAGTTATGTTGAATCAAAATATGGAAGCCGGATTTTATGAGGTAGAATTCAATGCTAACAATTATGCAAGCGGTGTTTATTATTACAGGTTAGAAACCAATGAATTCACTGCAATTAAGAAAATGTTATTAATCAAATAAAATATGAGTTAAAATTTTAGGTGCTATAGATGAAACAATTAATGTTTAAGCTAAAAAATGTTCAGTCGATTGCATTTGTTGCTGTTGCTATAATTTTTCTTTCGTCGTTTGGTTTAATCGCACAGCAGATGAATGAACGTGGAATACAAATCAATGTGTTGAGTTCAACCACAACAAGTACGACACTTGAATTTGTGCTAAATGAATACAACACCGGGCAAATTGATATTAATGGAACTACATACATTTCGTACGACATTCCCGGCAGTATTTGGCTGATGGAAAAGGGATTACCTCAGCTTCCCACACACAGGAAGAGTATTATTATCCCGGATGCCGAAGCAATGAACTTTGAAATTATCGAAGCAGAATTTGAAACTATT
>BDSV01000089.1 GCA_002898075.1 bacterium BMS3Abin03 | reverse complement strand
TTACAGCGAATAATAGAAGAAAAAAGAGAAATAATAACCTGCCTGTCTGCAAGGCAAGTAATTGAAAACATTTTATCATAAGTTCCTCCAGTTTTTTAGTTAATTGTAATTAATTATTTCAAACGACATCCCCTTAATCCCCTCCTTAGTAAGGATGGGAAATTGGAGATGGGTTTGCTTCTATTTTAAATAGACTCCCGATAAGATCGGGATTACCGCTTAAATGACCGGGTCATTTAAGCAGCAACATTTTTTTCATATCACTGAATACAGGGATATTGTTTTCGTTCTTTACCATTATTTGGTATATATAAACTCCGCTCGATAAGTTGGTCGACTTGCCAAGTTGACCTACAAACTCTACTTCGTGATATCCTGCCTCCTGTACTTCGTTTACCAATACTTCTACCAATTCTCCCTTTATATCATATACATACAGTTTTACATACCCTCTCTCTTTTAGCTTGTATGCAATCTTTGTTGATGGATTGAAAGGGTTTGGATAGTTCTGGTATAATTGGTAATTGCTTACTGTTGATGGATATTCGTTAACCGAAGTTATTATCACAGCCAACTCTTCCGATGGTTGTGATTCATTCCCCTGGTTATCTACTGCCGTTAGTTTGTAATAGAATGCATCTATTCCCGGGGGAATTATCTGTACATAAAACGTATCTGTTAAGCTTACAACAAATGTTGTAGAATCTGCTGTGAAGTTTGCTGTTGTATCCCTGAACAGGTTAAAACTGTTAAAGTCTGCTTCTGTATTTTTATTCCAGCTTAAATTAATATACTGGCTGTCAACAACAGCAGTAAGATTTCTCGGTGGTTTTGGTGCAAGATCAAGGTACGGGTAACGTTCACCGAAAGGTCCTCCGTAAAGTCCTATGTCGCTTCTTGTTAAATCTTTATCGAGTACATTTGGGTCTCCTGCATCAATAAGAGGTGAAAACATTTGAAGATGGAAATCAAGGCTGTCTTCGTTTATTACCATAGGATCAACTGATAGGTTTGTTGAATCCGGTGTGAATCCAAAATAATTTATTTTGTTGTTCCAAGAGTCATTATATTTTATTATTGGATTATGATTATTTTCCTTTTTTATTCCCATTGCTTCTATTGCATTTATTACAACATTATTTTCTATCACATTAAAGTTCCAACCCTCAATTACATTAGCTTCGTGAAAATAATCATCAAAATTTCCAATGAGTAAATTGTTTTTTTCTATTGTTGGAACTATTGTATTATTAAATCCTACTGGCGCATATTCTGCAACTACCAAATTATTATAAACCCATACAGAATCTGAGCCGCCACCCTGATAGCCAATAGCACCATCACCGTTAAGGAAAATTATGTTGTTTCGGATGGTTGGTCTTGAGTTAATTTCAACTATAACTCCAAATCCATCACAACTAATAACATTTTTTTCAACAACAGGATAATAATTGCCTGTAAATGCGCCTATTTGAACACCTCTTTTAACATTTATAAATTGATTGTTATTTATGAGTGACTCTGAATTGGTAATACTTATCCCTATTTCAAAATTTTGAAATGTGTTATTAATAACTAATGAATTGGATAATCTTGATAAAATTCCCCATAAAGCATTTTTCAGTTTGTTTGATTCAATAATTGCATTAGCTGTATCAGAGTTTATTGCAGTTCCAGTCCTGCTATTTGCAACTATTACCTGGAAGTCTTTAAAAACAGAGCTGTTTTTTATCCTAACAGCTGCAAAACCAATTGGGTGAGCAAAAGTTCTTGTATCGATTATTGTGCTATCTGCACCAGAACCAATAAGTGTTAAACCAGGTATCATTATTATCTGTTCTTTGTAAACCCCGTTTGCAACATAAATTGTATCGCCATACACGGAAATATTTATTGCGCTCATTATGCTGTCTGCTGCTGTTTCCCAGGTTAAGTATGGCGGTGTGTTGCTGCCCTCGTGACTTACGTAGCGGATGGTTGCGTGAACAATTATAAATGATAAATTAAAAATTAGAAAAGTTGTAAGTAGAAATGTAAACCGTTTTTTAGAGTTGTGTGTTTTCATAAGGATGTTCCCAAATTTTCAGCTCTAACTTAAGAAATTTAAATGACAGATTCGAGTGGGAAAGTGAATTATTGAGAGAAAAACTGCAAACCGGGATAGGTTAATGTTATAGTTAAGAGGGTGACATCACCTTCGATGGTTTCAGTATCGTATTAATGCTCGCTTTGTTTTTCTACAAATGTTTGACCCTTTCAGGGTCGGTTTGTTTGAAATTTAAATCCGGCTGATTTTTTTTTGATGAAATTTAACGGTAAATATTAAGGGTTCTTTTGCAATATAATAATTCGATAAAAACCGCAAAGCGGTTTAACGTTTGTAAAAAAAAATAGAATGAATAATGTTACAACCACAAAGTGGTTAAAGAATGATGGCTGCTTCCACAAGGCGATTACCGACCATCCGGTGACCACACCGATTATTCGTAAGGCAGGACACTGTCCTGCCCTACGTAATTTTATTTGATCAGGATCATCTTCTTTACCGATACAAATTTATCGCTTACTAACCTGTAAAAGTAAACACCCGAAGGCAGGTTTGCTGCATCAAATAATACTTCATGGTAACCTTCATCGAGTTCACCGCTGAATGGTTCGGCAACTTTTTCTCCGATCGAGTTATAAAGAGAAATCACTACTTTTGATTTAACCGGCAGTGCAAATTTTATAGTTGTAGTCGGATTAAACGGGTTCGGGTAGTTTTGATATAATTCATATTCCGCCGGACCAGTTATTTCAATTTCAATTTCTTCACTATATTCAAATGTGCCGTTAAAGTCTATCTGTTTTAACCTGTATTTATAAGTACCGGGCTTTTCAATTTTATCTTCGAATGTATAATCGGATACTTCCGTAGTGGTTCCCCTGCCGTCCACAAATGCAATTCTGCTCCATCCGGTACTACCTTTCTCATCCGAAGTATTTTGTCTTTCAACTTCGAACCCGGCATTGTTAGTTTCTGTAGCTGTCTTCCATTTTAATATCACTTTATCAACTTTATTTTCTGCTGTGAACGAAGAAAGCTCAACAGGTACTTCGTTGGTTACAGTCATTGATATGGGAATAACTATTTCAGGGTTATCAGGATCATTACTTGTGATTACCATGTCCATCGAATAATCCCCGAGTTCCAAACCATCGGTTAAAAAGCTAAGAACAACAGCTACCGAGTTCCCGTTGTAAATAGTCCCACCGTAATTATTCGTAGTTAACCAATCGGGGTCGGCAGAAAATTGCACAGCCAGATCATTTTCGAGATACACGCCGTTATTAACTACCTGTAAACCATCTGTTCCGTTCTCATTCTCAATTCCCACTGTACAAGAGTTAGAGCTGCCCGATATGGTATTATAGTAGTACATTATTTTACCGTTCTTATAAAGAACTACCTGGAAAGTGAACGGACCGGTACCGGAAGTAAATCCCGACCAGTTTATATATTGAACAATAAATTTATCAGCTTCTTGTTTGTAATACACATCTCCACCCGAACTGCCGTCAAGATCATCCCAAAGAGGTGATATAATCCCGTTAGGTAATTCGGAAGATGGCATAGAAGCATTCGTCCAGTATGCATCATTTAGATCGAAAAATGAGAGATAGCCGTTTGAGATGAACCAGATTTCGCTGTAATCAATACCGTAATATTTAAATGTGAATCCAAGCGGGAAGGGACCAGCTTTCCCTTCATCCTTTGGAGGATAGCTTGCAGTCGCAACCCAATTGGTTACAAGTGTTCCCGTTCCCGAAATATCATTCCAAACATATTCCGGTCCGTCCGGTTCATTGCTATCGATCCATTTATAACCAAATGTATCGGGACCCCCGAAGCCTCTGATGCTGCTTCCTTTGCTGTTATCCGGATTTTCTTTTGTAAAAGAAGACTGAACATTATTAACAACAGGGACCAGCTTTGCAAAATACTGACCGGGAAATGTATTGTTTGTAAATTCTATGGAATAGTCCAGAGTTGAATTGAACGAAGTAATGTTCGATAACATTATTGAATCGGTATAAACAATATCGGGAAGCAGCATACAATACAACGAATCCGGAGTTACAAAAATTTCGGGAGCTGCCCATGTTGTTTCGTAAGGAACATTAGACATCTCGGAAGCGTTTCCCCAGATATCCATCGCTTTGATAGCGAAATAATACTGCGTGCTAAATTCCAGATCGGCTAAATTGTAGCTTTTATTTATTCCGGCAGTATCCGGTTCGCCTGAAATTATTACGGAAGGAGCATTCTCAAAGTCGTTGTTGTTTATTATAGGAGTAGTTGAATAACGCAGATCATAACTAACTACTCCACCGAAAGAAGAATCGAAAGGCGAAGTCCAGTTTAATGTTACCGAGCTTGAAGTCGGATCGGATGCAGACAGATCGGTAATCTGATCCGGTGCAGTTGAATCGGGGACCATACCGAAAGCCAACAACGTTGTACAATCGCCCATTATATTATACTGCTCCATTAACTTCAAACCTTCACCGGTACTTCCGCCCCAAAGGTCCATCGCATGGATTATCCCGTTAAAGCAAGCTCCGCCGACCGTTTGTATCTGCCTGTTGGCGAGTAAAAATATAGCGTAATTCTGCATATCGCATGGCGGAACCCAGCTTGCATTGGTAGACGCACCGAAAGCAGCAATAGCACCTTTTGGATTTAAAGTATCACCGGCACGTACCCAAGCTTCTTCCATGCATTCTCCGAGTTCAAAATCTCCGTTAACACATGCAACATCGATGATAAACGGATTTTTATACCCGTTACTCAATTGATGTATCTTAGATACATTAAAACCGGTAGTTCCCCAGGAGGTTCCCGAGCCATGACCGATATAATTCAGAATGCTTCTGCCGTCGTTAAGTGCATTTGTAACTTCTGATGAACCCGCCCCGGGATCATAAATCTGATCGACGAGGGTGAAATGCATATCCTGCATAAGCATATCGCGAAGCCATTCAGCTCTTTCATAATCGGGAGGATCCCCCTGGTCACTGGCTACACCGGTTCCTTTCAGATACCAAACAGCTTCCGGTCCCGTATCGGGATACTTTTCATACTTGATCAGCTTTGTTAAAACATAATCGAGATTATCGGAGGAGGAAGGTGATATCCTCGAAATAAATGCATCCGGGTAGGCATCGCTTCCGGCAAGCTTTGTATAACATGGATCCGAAGCCGCACCTTCGTACTGCCCGTAAAGAGTAGGAATCTGGTTGGATTCGCCGACAAGAATAACAAAAGTCAATCCATCGGGTGAATCGTACAAGTTTTGAATATAAGATTTTATGGAACCCGCACCGCTTCCGGTTTCGGCAGGGTATTCTGCAAGCAGTGTCGGTATTCCTCTTTGAGTTTTCCAATCATAAAACGGTAAGATATTACTTTCAAAAGCGGTTGGGTAAATGATTAATAATCT
>BDSV01000088.1 GCA_002898075.1 bacterium BMS3Abin03 | reverse complement strand
ATTATTGTCAACATACTCATAAGTTTTAGTTTCAGTTGTAGTACCATTTCCGTTTACAAAACCAATTTTTTTACAAAATGCCTGATCGACAGATCTTTCAATTTCAAAACCAAAGTTATTTGTTTCTGTAGCTGTTCTCCAATTCAGTAAAATATTTTCTTCTCTGTAAAACGCAGTGAAGCTCACTAATTCCACCGGCACACCAGACTGACCGGGATTAACGGTTCCCGGTGTACCAATAGCGGCAACACCTATTAACCAGAGAGTAGAATCGGCGACAGTAGCTGCTTGATTTCCAATATAAAAACCAACAGTTGTATAAGGAATACCTGGTAAGTCAGTCATCCCCCAGCCGTTGCTGAAATCTCCCTTTGGATTAACATCGCCATAGGAAACTCCGTGTATACCGGATCCTGTTGAATCAAATATTCCTAAATTTTCTCCATCCGATCTAAATTGTGGCCACCAACTACCGGGTTCGAGAAATTCTGTATTTGTATGAGGTATAATAATCACACCGTCTGAAAAATCTGTATCGGGAGCGCCTGCTTCAAATAATAACGGATCCTGCTGGTTTCCCCAAGTACTATCCGTAGATTTATAAATAACTACAATAGATCCCCTCTGAACATTTTCAAATTCCGGGAGGTCCTTTTTAAGCTGTACTAATTTAGCACTTCCAATTGTACCGTGCAGAGTATCATCGTCATCAAGATATACTCCTCTGATATCGGTACCGTTTTCCAAAACTAAAAATTCAATCCACTCCCAATCATTAAGCGGACCTTGAGAGATTTCGTTTATAATTATCTGTTTTTGTGCCACGGCAAGCTGTGTCGAAATTAAAAATAAAGCTAATAACAAATTTAAAAGATAAAATTTCATTTTCGCCACCTGTGATTATTATAATTAATGAAATGTGTTTTTATTGCCTTGTTATCATAAATATGAAAAATTGTACCAAGCATTTTATTTCTGATAAGTGAAAATAAGAATAAAATAGGATGTTTTTACAAAAAAATTAAAGCAGTATAAAATTTTTATCTCATAATCACTAAATCGTGCCAAAGTGAGACAATCTTTACCGGGGGAATATTAATAAATTTAAACCGGATGCACCTTTTATGGTGCATCCATCTTTTTTAATTAATATCTATAATAATCAGGTTTGTAGGGTCCCTCAACAGGAACTCCGATATATTTCGACTGCTCAGGTGATAATGTTTCTAATTCAACCCCTATTTTAGATAAATGTAATCTCGCTACTTTTTCGTCAAGATGTTTGGGAAGGGTATAGACTTTGTTTTCATATTTATCGTGATTATTCCAGAGTTCAATCTGTGCAAGCACCTGATTTGTAAATGAATTTGACATTACAAATGAAGGATGCCCCATAGCACAACCAAGGTTAACCAATCTTCCCTCAGCAAGCACAATAATTTCTTTTCCGTCAATAGTATATTTATCAACCTGGGGTTTGATATTATCCCTTGTATCACCATAGTTATCGTTTAACCATGCCATATCAATTTCATTATCAAAATGCCCGATGTTACATACTATTGCTTTGTCTTTAAGTGACCTGAAAACTTTTTCGTTAACTATATCTTTATTGCCGGTAGCAGTAACAATAATATCCGCTCTCGGTGATGCGTTTTCCATCCTTTTAACCTCGTATCCATCCATAGCTGCCTGTAATGCACAAATAGGATCGATTTCAGTTACGATAACCCTAACGCCGGCACTTCTTAAAGATTGTGCCGAGCCTTTGCCAACATCACCGTAACCGGCAACTACCGCAACTTTACCTGCAAGCATCAGGTCGGTTGCTCTCCTTATAGCGTCAACCAACGATTCACGGCATCCGTACTTATTATCGAATTTTGATTTGGTTACCGAATCGTTAACGTTTATTGCAGGAATCGGGAGCGTTCCGTTTTTTTCTCTTTCGTACAATCTGTGCACACCCGTAGTGGTTTCTTCGGAGATGCCGCAAATATTCGGAACTAATTCGGGATGTTTATCGAGGACGGTATTGGTAAGATCACCGCCGTCGTCAAGTATCATTGTAAGCGGTTTTTTATCCTCGCCAAAAAATAATGTCTGCTCAATACACCAATCGTATTCTTCTAATGTTTCCCCTTTCCATGCAAAAACGGGAATTCCTTTAGCAGCAATTGCAGCCGCAGCATGATCCTGTGTAGAAAAAATGTTACAACTCGACCAATTAACTTCCGCACCTAATTCGTGTAAAGTTTCGATAAGCACGGCAGTTTGAATTGTCATATGCAGGCAGCCGGTTATTCTTGCACCTTTAAGCGGGTACTTCCCTTTATATTCTTCTCTGAGAGACATCAGCCCGGGCATTTCTGCTTCGGCAAGCTTAATTTCTTTTCTTCCCCAATCGGCAAGTGATATATCCTTAACTTTAAATGGAATAGATTTCACATCATTTTTTATTGTTGTATCATCCATATTATTTCCTTTTTCTTTTTTTTTAACTTAAGCGTGTGTTTTAAATATATCAACCAAATCCAATGTTTCCCAGGTAAAATCATTATCGTCTCTTCCGAAATGACCATATGCAGCGGTCTTCTGATATATCGGTCTTCTTAATTTCAACCTGTCAATTATTCCTTTCGGTGTTAAGTCAACTTCTTTCGCTATTAATGTTGAAATTTCATCATCGGGTATTACACCTGTGCCTTTAGTATCGACATATATAGAAATCGGTTCGGGAACGCCAATAGCATAAGAAAGTTGAACAAGGCATTCTTTAGCTAAACCGGCTGAAACCACATTTTTAGCGATATGCCGGGCAGCATAAGTAGCGCTTCTATCAACTTTGGAAGGATCTTTACCGGAAAATGCGCCGCCACCATGTGGAGCCCAACCACCATAAGTATCAACAATAATTTTCCTTCCGGTTAAACCACTATCGCCATGAGGTCCGCCAATTTCAAATCTGCCTGTCGGGTTTACGAAATATTTTGTTTTATCATCGATAAAATCTTTGGGAATAACAGTTTTAATCACATTCTCTATTACATCTTCTCTTATTTTTTCTTGTATAGCATCTGCATCATGCTGAGTTGAAATAACAATTGCATCAACTCTAACAGGTTTTTTATCATCATCATATTCAATAGTTACCTGCGATTTTGCATCCGGGCGAAGGTACGGCATAAACCCATCAAATCCTTTTCTGATATCTGCCAATTTTTTTACAAGCTTATGAGCGTATATAATCGGCATCGGCATCAACTCTGGGGTTTGGTCGCATGCATAACCGAACATAATTCCCTGATCACCGGCACCGCCCGTATCTACACCCATTGCAATATCGGGTGATTGAGAATGAATAGCATTTAAAACAGAACAGGATTCCGAATCAAATTTATAATCTGCACTTGTGTATCCAATTTTCTTAACTGTAGCTCTAACAACATCGGGAACTTCGATATAAGCATCAGTTGTAATTTCACCGCCTACCAAAACTAATCCTGTTGTAACGAAAGTTTCACAAGCTACTCTGGCTTTATTATCTTTTGCATAAATCGCATCAAGTATGCCATCAGAAATAGCGTCGCAAACTTTATCCGGATGACCTTCGGAGACGGACTCAGATGTGAAGAAGAAAGACATGGTTTAGTTACCTTTTTTATATATTTTTGATTTATAAATATCGATTTTTAGCGTACAAAATTACCCAAAGTTTTTTTAATAACAAATAATTATGAGCTTTGATAAGGTTACTAGTATTATTATAAGAGAAAAAATAATTCTATATAAAACGAATCCTGATGAACCGGGACGAATTCCATCTGACAAAAATATAATATAATAATAAGATGAAAATCAAAACAAAAATAACAGAGTTACTGAAGATAGAATATCCAATAATACAAGCCGGAATGATCTGGGTTTCGGGATGGAAGCTTGCATCGGCTGTATCGAACTGCGGCGGTCTCGGTTTAATAGGTTCCGGTTCGATGAAACCCGGATTATTAAAAGAACATATCAGTAAATGCAAGGCAGCTACTGATAAACCTTTCGGTGTAAATATCCCGATGCTTCGGGCAGATGTAGATGAATTAGTTAAGGTTACAATCGAGGAGAAAGTTAAAATTGTTTTTTCATCAGCCGGAAATCCAAAGAGATTCATCGACATTTTAAAAGAGAACAATGTTACGGTTGCTCATGTTGTACCATCCGTTAAGTTCGGATTAAAAGCTGAAGCCGCCGGCTGCGATGCTGTTGTTGGTGAGGGCGTTGAAGCGGGCGGGCACAACGGGTCTGATGCTATTACAACAATGGCTTTAATTCCTCAGTTGGTTGATTCGTTGAGAATACCCGTAATTGCAGCAGGTGGAATTGCTGACGGAAGAGGCATACTCGCGGCACTTTCTTTGGGTGCTGAAGGTGTACAGATTGGGACAAGATTTGCCGCTACAATAGAATCATCCGCCCATCCTAACTACAAAAGAAGAATAGTTGCAGCAAGAGATGATGATACCGTGCTCGCTTTCAAAAAGATTGGCTTGGTTAGAATGTTAAAAAACGAGTTTGCCAGCCGTGCAATAAAAGCCGAAGAAGAATGTTGGAACATTGATAAATTAAAAGAGCTGCTCGGTAGGAAAAGAGAAA
Source organism: bacterium BMS3Abin03 (assembly GCA_002898075.1). Taxonomy (GTDB): domain Bacteria; phylum Bacteroidota; class Ignavibacteria; order Ignavibacteriales; family Ignavibacteriaceae; genus BMS3ABIN03. The sequence goes on along the minus strand of BDSV01000088.1, from coordinate 5,086 downwards.
TGAAGGGAATATTTGAGGGTGATGAAATCGAGGGTGAAATGGAAGCCGGCCAGGGTTCTGGCTTAATTAAAGAAATACTTACGGTTAAAGATTTGTTTGACAAGCTGTTAAAAGAAGTTGATGAAACAATGAAACGAAATAATAATTTTTTCGCTTAGTGATCATCTTTTAATAATAATTCATCTATAACTGTTTCTATTTTTCTCGCATCTTCAAAAAACGAAACTATTTTTTTTAACACCGTTTCCACTATTGCGTCGGGGCAAGAAGCACCGCTTGTAAGTAAAATATCAACCGGTTTCTTAGCAGGAATATATTCATCAGTAATAATTTCTTCTTTCGTACTTATATCAAAATGAAGTATCTGCTCAAAGCTCAATATTTTTTCATCGGACGAAATAAAATAAGCAGGCAGTACGGCTTTACATAATTCGACAATATGACTCGTATTTGAGCTATTATATCCGCCAACTACAATAGCAAAATCTGCACCGGTTTCCAACAATTTGTTCGTTGCTTCCTGATTATCATTTGTCGCATAACATAAGGTATCTCTTGTATCGGCAAAATGATTTTTTAACTCTTCCATTCCATATTTTTTAATCATGGTTTGTTTTAATAAATCAGAAATTTCCTGTGTCTCTGTTGCTAACATTGTGGTTTGATTAACAACCCCAACTTTTTGTAAATCCCGTTCGATGCTAAAGCCACCGGAATATTTCCCTTCGAAAAAACTATAAAAATATTCTCCGGGTTTTTGTTTAAGAATTATTGAAGCAAGTACCTTGGCTTCTTCTATATTTTTAATTATCACCGAAGGAGTATTTATCTTACTGTGAGAAAAAGTGGCTTTCGTTTCTTCGTGAAAGTGTTTGCCATGAATAATTACTGTATAATTTTCATCAGCTAATGATGAGCTTTTGTTCCAGACCTTTTCAACAAAAGGGCAGGTAGTGTTAAAACGATAGGGGTCGATTCCAAGATCATTCAGCTTTTTTTCAATTTCAATTGTTGTACCAAAAGCAGGAATAATAATAATGTCGTCGGCGTTCAAATCAGCCCAGTTAATTAACTGGTTGCCCGAAGTATCCATTAAAAATTTTACTCCTAATTTCCGAAGATCTTCATTCACGATAGGGTTGTGGATCATTTCACTCAAGAGATAAATTCTTTTACCGGGGTTTTCTTCAATTGTTTTGTAAGCAATTTCAATGGCGTTTTCCACACCGTAACAAAAACCGAAATGCCTGGCTAAGTAAAATCTTACCGGTCCGAAATTAAGTAGAGTGGGTGTATAATCCTTTTTACGGTGGTCATCGGAAATACGAAAATTTTTTATTCTCGTTATAAAGGAACTTCGGTACGACTGCGGTATCTCAAATTTTTTCACGGCTCGTTACCTATTTAAAACAATAGATTTTTCTTCTTCGGATAATTGTAAATCTAATACAATGTTTCCTCTTGACGGTCTGTTCAATAAATAATAGCCGACAATCAAAATAAACACAACCGCATAGTAGTATCTACCGGTACTCATAAATAACACTATAGAAAAGAGACTTGCACTTTCAACCATTGCCCATACAATTATTTTTGCGGTTCTGTATTTACTTAACTTTAAAATCAATTCTTTCTCTTTTTTAATACCTGCTATTTTTTTAGTGAAAATAAATTTAGATACTATCATCATTATTATACCAAAAAGAGGAACAGCCAAACTAAAAAAATCATCTCCCGATATGCTGAATTCAACTTTAGCGGTTTCAACAAACCATAGCGCTATTGCAAAAAGCACTAATTGCCCAAATAAAATTGCAAGATACATTTTATGAGTAACCGCAATCTGTATGTTAACTTGTGATTTTGACATTTAAGTCTCTCATTTTATTACAGAATTAACCACTTAAATATTAGAAGCATCTTTACTATATTTGCACACCAATTTATGAAAAGAAGTTATGAATTTAACCGATAAATTAGAAAAAATAAAAGAGAGATACGAACACATAAATAAGCAACTCTCCGATCCATCGATAATGAGTAACCGTGAAAAGATGATTACTTTAAGTAAAGAGCGAAGCGATTTGGAGAGCATTGTACAGGTATATGAAAAGTACAGTAAGGTATTAAAAAATATTGCCGGTAATAAAGAGATAATCGAAACCTCAGAGGATAAAGAATTAATTGAGATGGCAAAAGCCGAGTTAGAGGAATTGGTGGTTCAAAAAGACAACCTTGAAGACGAAATTAAAATTATTCTTCTCCCGAAAGACCCGAATGATGATAATAATGCAATTATAGAAATAAGAGCAGGAACCGGCGGAGAAGAAGCTGCATTGTTTGCGGGTGATTTGTTTAGAATGTATTCGCGGTACGCCGAGTTAAGAAGATGGAAACTCGAGTTAATTGATATTAACGATACTGGTCTCGGCGGAATAAAAGAGGTAGTGTTTTCGCTAAGTGGAGAAAATGTTTATGGTGATATGAAATTTGAAAGCGGTGTTCATCGTGTACAGAGAGTTCCGGAGACTGAAACCAGCGGAAGAGTTCATACTTCGGCAGCTTCTGTAGCAGTGCTACCCGAAGTAGAAGACGTTCAAATTAACATTAATCCGGGTAATCTGAAAATTGATATTTACCGTTCCGGCGGCGCCGGGGGACAAAACGTAAACAAGGTTGAAACTGCTGTTCGAATAACACATTTACCATCCGGCATCGTTGTTCAATGCCAGGATGAAAGATCACAGTTGAAAAACCGGCACAAAGCAATGAAAGTATTAAAAGCCAGACTTTACGATTTCGAATTGAAGAAGCAAAACGCAGAAATCTCAGAGCAGAGAAAATCTATGGTTCGAAGCGGTGACAGAAGTGATAAAATAAGAACCTATAACTTCCCACAAAACAGAGTTACGGATCATAGAATTGGTTTAACACTTTATAATTTATCGGGAATAATGGAAGGTCAGCTTGATGAGCTGATTGAACAAATAAAAATAGCCGATAGAGCGGAAAAACTTCAGGCGAACGGAGTAAGTTAAATTTATAAGCTACTAAGCTTTTTGTTTTTACTACTTTTTATATTTTCAAGAAGTTTAATTAAAAATACCAGTACAAAACCGAGCAGGGAAAAATACACATCGTCTATATTAACAACGTAACTATCCATAAAACCGAAAAGAACAGTAATTCCCCTCGTGAGAATTAAAACAGTAAAAAATGCAGCAAACCCATACAGTCCGGTTTTAAATGGCTGCAACAGGAAAATATTAAAAATTGAAAGTGTCCTCTTATTCTCAATATTAGAACGAGAACCGGAAACTATAATACCTTTCATAGATTACCCCCTATATTTCACCGTTAAATGAACAATTATTTATAATTGTAAAAAACATCTATAGAATATCTTTAAATAAGTGCAGAAACATCCAGTAATAAAAAGAATTAAAATCACTAAGAGTAATTTAAGGATTAGTAAATATTTATCAAAATATTTTTACATCTTTACTTTTTAATATAGAATGAAAACCAAATGTTGCTGAAAAAGGTAAGATTTTTTTACATTTTAATCGGATATTACTCCTCTCTTAATAACCAATTTAATCAATTCTGCCAAATTATTAATTTGTAGTTTCTGAAAAATATTATGCCGGTGATTATTCACCGTATTATAACTTATATTTAATGTTTCAGCAATTTCAGAAGCTACGTAACCGCTCACTAAAAGTTTTGTTATTTCCATTTCCCTTACGGTAAGATGAAATTCTTTACTCAGATATTTTTCTATTTCCTGATATTGATTTTGTGAGTTAAGCGGAGGTAAAGATTTAGCAATTTCCGGATCAAAATAGATCTCCGATTTGGCTACTTGTTCAACTGCATAGAAAAGCTTTTCGATCTTAGCCATTTTAAGAACATAACCATAAACCCCCACACTAAGAGCTTCCATTAAATATTCCTTACTATCGTGCATAGTAAGCAAAAGGATTTTTGAATCGGGAAAAATATTTTTAATTAATTTACTGGTTTCTATTCCGTCAATTCCGGGCATATTTATATCCACAATTATAACATCTGCCTTTATGCTCTTGAGTTTATTGATCAGATCCCACCCATCAGAAGCTTCGCCAACCACCTGAATTTTATCACTCGTATTAAACGAAGCTTTTAACCCATCTCTAAACATGGTATGGTCATCAGCAATAATTACTTTAATTGTTTTCATAAGAGCTATACCGGAATATTTATTTGTATAATAGTTCCACTTCCTTTTGTTGAATCTATTTTTAAATTTCCGCCTAAGATATTTGTTCTTTCGTACATATTAATCAAACCCATGCCGTTACCCTCGCAGCTATCGAATCCACCGAATTTGAATCCCGCACCGTTATCTTTAATTGTTATACTAATTCCTGAACTGTTCCTATTCAAATTCACATCAACCTGAGAAGCACCGGAATGTTTAATAACGTTGGACAGAGCTTCCTGGACTATTCTGTAAACCATGATTTCAAGATTTCTCTTTTTGATCTTCACATAATTATTACAATTACATTTAGCATTTATTGAAGTGTCTTCCTGTATTTTCTCGCACATTATTTTTAGAGCAGCCGACAGACCATATCGTTCAATTTCCGACGGGTGAAGATCATAGATCAAGTTTTTTATTTCATTTCTTGCTTCTAAAATCAGGTCTACGGCTGCATCTAATTCATTATCTTTAATACCGACTTTTTGATTGAACAATTCTATTTTTAATTTAGCAGATGCTAATAACTGTCCCAATCCATCATGTAAATCCCTTGTAATCCTTTTCCTTTCGTTCTCGGTTGTTTCCAGAATAGCAGACGAACGAATCATTTGTTTTTCTGCACTTCGGATCATTTTTAGCCGTGATGATCTTTGCATAATTAAGAATACGACGAATGAAACCAGTAAAACTAATCCGCCATAAAACCAAAACCGGTAATAGAATGGGGAAGCTATGAAGAAGGTGGCGCCAACAATTTTATTACTCCAAATTCCCTTAGCATTTTTAAACCGGACTGAGAAGCGGTAGGTGCCGGGAGACATATTACTAAACCTTACA
>BDSV01000087.1 GCA_002898075.1 bacterium BMS3Abin03 | reverse complement strand
TGTTAAACAATATAAATTTGTCGGAATTATTAACAGTAATTTTAATTATTATTTCGATTTGTTCATTTATTGCTTTTAAAAAACAAGGTACATATAATTTAAGTCATAAGGTTACAACAATTTTAATCTTTTTCTTATCGGTATTTATAATAATAATGAATATTGATTTTGAACCGTCAATTGCAAAATCATCAGAAAAAGATTTACTCCGCATAAAAAATCTTCCAAATGTAAAAAACCAAATTATTAAAAGTCGTTGGAATTCATTTGGTAAAACTGAATTGGTAAAATTTACTTACCCGGATTCAAGTTCATCAATGTCTATGTTTATAGACGGAGCTGCAGGAACGGAAGTAGTGCAATTAAATGAGTTAGTTAAAGATTCTGTAAAATTAAAAGATATGCTTATGAACGCGGGCCTGTATTTTCCTTTCTACTTTCTTGAAGAAAATGAAAAAGATACTGCTTTGATTATTGGGCCCGGAGGCGGATATGATATTGCAATTGCCTACCTGGGAAGGACAAAATTTATTGAAGCTGTTGAAGTAAATCCAACCTTTGTAAATTTTATGAAAGAATATAACCCATCTACTTTTGTTAATAAAAAAAATGTTAAAGTCATTGTTCAAGAGGGAAGAAATTATGTAAAATCAGCAAAGGGCAAATATGACCTAATATTTTTAACAATTCCGATAACTAAAGGAGTAAGAACAAATGATTTTATAAATCTTACTGAAAATTACTTGTTTACTGTTGAAGCGTTACAAGATTATTTATACGCATTAACAGAAGAGGGAAGAATTATTTTTACACTGCATAACCGCGAAGAAGTTTATAGGGTTATTTCAAACTATCTGGAATTATGGAAAAGGAACGGTAGGAATGAAACAGATGCTTTTAATAACTTATATGTAATTGACAAAGGAATGAACCCTGTTGTTGTTATAAAGAAGAAACCTTTTACTGAAAAAAATATTTATAAAAGACATTTACTTTCTCACCAACTTAATTTTGACAAAGGGATTTCTTTTTTCCCATATATTAAGCAAATACAAATTGATAAAAAATTATCGAATGGCTTAGAGCTGAGGTGGGAAATGTTTGATAAAATATTATACAATGTTGTAAACGGGGAACTTACTTTTAACCAACTTACACAAAAAGCTTCCATTAATCTTAATCCCGTAACTGACCAATCACCATTTTTCTTTAATTATGAATTAGGGATACCACAAAGTCTGAATATTCTTATAATTGTAGGCGCCTTTTTGATTTTTTGGGACGGCTTTAAATTTAAAAACGGTTGGCAGATTAATGTTATAGATAAAAATATCCCGGCCACGTTGTTTAATAAACTTGCTGCAATTGCTTTTTTGTTGGGACTTGCATATATGTTAATTCAGTCCTATCTCTTTCAATCGCTCAATCTTCATTTGAATAATCCATTAGAATCCTTTTCACTTTTACTCTTCGCATTTCTTTTAGGGAATGGTATTGGAAGTTTCTCATCAAATTATATTAAGAAAAATAGAATTAGATCACTTATTCCTGTTATTTGTTTTTTACTAATCATACTTTTTATAGAGGTATTTTTGCTGATACCTAACGTAAGCAGTAAAAATTTTGAATTATTTATAATAATTCTAATTCCTGCATTATTTATAGGAATACCTTTTCCTATTCTGTTATTAGAGTTAGCCGAATATAATAATTTAAATGCAATTTCTATTCTTTTGGGAATATCAGGTATTGCAGGATTTATTGGGGCAATTATTACTTTAGTTTTTGCAACATTAATTGGATATACTTCTATTTTTTATTTAAGTGTAATTATTTATCTGTTTATTATTTATCAATTATTCTTGACTTCACTCTAAAAAGGGTAAAATAATTTTATAAAAATTTTTAATAGAGTAAAATTTTAAATAAATTCCTGATAACAAATTTATTCATTATAAAATACGAAAATGTTTAAGAAAAACACAAAACATAGTCAAGGTAGCTTGTTCAGCTTTATAAACACATTGCCCTCGAGACAGCAAAAACTTCTTCAAAAATCAGAAGAATATAAATTCTATGAAATCATCTTTTGTTCTATAAACGAAGAAGATTTCTCGGTATTGTTTTCAGAAACAGACAGCCGTCCAAATGCACCGGTAAATGCATTGGTTTCAGCATTAATACTGATGAACAGATATTCGTGGAGCTATGAAGAACTGTTCAAGAATATCAATTTCAATTTGCTAACCAAAACAGCGTTGGGATTAAAATCACTTGATGAGATTCCATTCTGTAGTGCAACAATTTTTAATTTTCAAAACCGGTTGAATAAGTACCAAACAGAAACCGGAATAAATTTATTAGAAAAGGCATTTGATTATTTAACCAAAGGACAATTAGATACACTAAAGATAAAGACGAATATTCAACGAACAGACTCAACGTTTGCGGCATCGAACATAAGAAATTACTCACGTCTGCAATTACTGATAGAGGTTCTGATAAGATTATATCGCAGCATAAATGAAGCTGATAAGCAATATTTCTATGAAGAACTAAAACCCTATGTTAGTGGAACATCAGAGAATTATGTTTATGCAATCAAGCCTTCGGATATTCCATTACAAATAGAAAAACTTGGAACTCTCTATTATCGTTTGCATCAACAACTAAAAGGGCGATATGTTAACCAAGAGGTATTTCAGATATTTGAACGTGTATATAAAGAACACTTCAAAACAGAAGAAGAAAAAGTAGTTGTAAAATTACCGGAAGAAATATCAAGCAGTTCAATACAATCACCGGATGATATAGATGCAGCATATCGAAATAAGAACGGCAAATCAAGTAAAGGGCAGACAATCAATATAGCAGAGACAGCCAATCCGGATAATCCGTTAAACTTGCTTACGGATGTCTCGGTACAAAAGAATAATATAGATGACAGCAAAGTACTAGAGGCGAGAATAGAAAAGATAAAAGAAAAAACACCGGATATAAAAGAACTTCACTTTGATGGAGCATACGGAAGCAAAAACAATGACGTAAAGTTTGAAGAACTTGCAATCCAACCGGTTCAAACGGCAATAAGAGGAAGAGAAGCCAGGGTAGCCATAACGATAGAAGAATTGGAAGATAATCAGTACAAAGTCGGTTGTCCAAATCAAGCAGTACTATCAGTTCCGGGAAGAAAGAAACATAAAGCAATATTTTCACAGAAGATTTGTGCCGAATGTCCATTGGCTGCTTTATGTCCTACCAAACAAAATAATGATTCAAGAGTATATTATTTTGACAGAACAGAATACCTGAAACGAAAACGATTAACTTCAATAAATAAAATACCGGTGCAAAGACAGAAACTTAGGAACAATATTGAAGCAACCGTAAGTGAATTCAAACGGAAGATGCACAGCGGAAAACTGAAAGTAAGGGGTTATTTCAAGACAACGGTCTTTGCATTCAGTATGGCTATTTCAATAAACTTCGGCAGAATATTCCGTCATATTAGTGACTATTATCGAAGGACTGCCCAATCTTTTTGTCTAAAAAGGCAATATGTCAAAGAACGACTCTTATTTTTAGAGAATTTATTATCAACTTTATTTTTTACTTGGTTGTGGAATCATAAATATGATATTGCCAAGCAACCAACCATTTTTTGCTCACTTAATAATAAGTGGGCTTTTTAGAGAGAAGTCATGTATAAAATACAAACCACAAAGTTCTTAAAAGAAATAATGCAAAATTATTTTACCGAGTTTAACAACGGTAATAAAATTGCATGGTGTTCAAGCGCCGGACCTTCCGAGCTGTT
>BDSV01000086.1 GCA_002898075.1 bacterium BMS3Abin03 | reverse complement strand
ATTCCTATGATTTTTTTTAAGATTATACTTTTTGTTTGTCGCTTCCGTCAGCTAATAACGAATCGTAAAAGTTATAAATAATTATAAAGAGATAACCGAGAAAGACTCCCCATAAAAAAGAAACAACTATTCCGCCAAGAACAGTTAAGAAATTAACACTTGTCATAAACGGAATAAAGGGAATTAACCTGGGAATTATTTCATTATTGTTATTCACTAAAATATTAATTATTAATAATAGAAATAAAAGCATGGAAAGTACTCCTGCTGCAATTCCAAAATATTTTGCATTATATTTTTTCATGATAGATATCCTTTAAGCGTACGCTTCGTCATTTGTTTGTGATTTTTCAAAATAATTAAGAGTTACTGAAAAGATAAATGATATGTAGCCGCTATATATTATTATATCAGAAAATCCTATCAAATAGCTGGCGAAAGAAAGGTCTTTAAATCCGGGTAGAAATATTTTCCACAAGAATGCCATACTCAGTTCACTGCCTACCAACAGATCGTATATAAAACATAAGGTGAACAAACTTAATATATAAGTCATAAGTGTTAGAAAAAGAGTTCTGAACCGTACGATGATCGGTTTAACTTCTACAACTTCATCTTTTGCCCGTTTACTAACGAAATAATTATAAATTGGAATTACTATATACGCAATTGCATATGAACCTACAGAAACTTCAAGTAATCCAATAATTATACTTAAAGAGTTAAGTCCTCTAAAACCGGGGAGTATTGCCTCCCAGATTTTGTGCATATACCATATACCTTCTATGCCGAATTGTAAGAGTATAAATTTTATACCTACACAAACAGCATAAAAAATGGTAAAAACAAAGAACAATGAAATTGCGATGGGATATGGCTCTATCTTTTTCATTTGTTTCTCCTTTCAATTATTTCAGAAATAAGAACCGTAATAATTATCCGCATAAGATTCTTATCAGCACAGCTATTTTTTATTTATTAAATATATTTTTAATAAAGATTGGGAAAATCTTCTTCACATTTTTTATCATTTTCAATTATTATATTTCCATAGGCAATAACTATGCCCTAAGAAAAGGTTGAAAATATTGTTATAGGTGAACAATTTGGTTTGGATTAATTAAATTTTTTAAATGTTTTTTTAAAAAATTTAACTATGTTTGAACGCTATAATAGGATAAAAATAGTAAGTTAAGTGAAATATGTGAATTGAGAATATTTAAACATTTATGCATTTAAATATATTCCAAATAATTTTTTTATTAACAACTTTCCTCGGAGCAATCGGTTTAAGCGTAATTATATATTCACGAAACAGTGAAAACATTACAAGCCGCTTGTTCGTTCTTTTGTTACTTCTTGTAGCCGGATATATAATTTCACACAGCGTCCACTTTGTATTCGGAAGAAGCGGTGATGTAACTATTCTCGATATGTCCTGTCATTCACTTCTTCTGATAATTCTTATTACATTAACTTTTTTTACATGGAATTTCCCAACACCTAAAAAGATGGGAATCTTAAGAAGTTTATCAATTCTTCTTCCCTCACTTGCTTTATTGGTTTTACTTTGGTCGGGTTCACTGGTTCGGGAATCGCATGCCCACAACCAAAGGTTTGAAGCCCATTACACAAACCTTTATCCGTTACTTCTGATATGGTATGTTTTCCTGTTAGTTCTAAATATTTATTGGCTGGTAAAAAAGATAAAGAAAGAACGAGACCCGAAGCTAAAAAGCAAATCTGTTTTTTTCATAGTCGGGTTGTTAATAACCAATCTTATTTCATTTATATTCGGATTATTTCTTCCATGGGAATTGGGCTTTTACTTTTTGGTAGAAATTAGCCCGTTAACATTTTTAGTTGGTGTCATTCTGTTTGCAGCCGTAGCAGTTGGTAAATATAATATGTTTCCTTCCGCATTAAATAAGGTTAGCAGTTTTAGTATTAACAGGAAAGTATTCCTCAGCGCGCTTATATTAGTGCCTATAATTATCCTGTTGCTTGAAATTCCTATCATTACCCTGTTTTTTGAAATTCACAGCAATGATGAAATAATAAAACTATTTCTAATTAGTTTATTTGGTGGAGTGCTTGTAAGCGTTAGTATGTCTTTCGTAATTCTAAAGGTTATTTCTAATCCAATAAATCTATTGAAATCGAAAGCCAGGGAAATTGAAAGAGGGAACTATAATATAAAAGTTGACTTCAGTTCTAATGATGAGATAGGCGAACTAACAAAGGCATTTAACAGGATGTCTGAAACATTAAAAAATAACTATGATGAATTAAAACAGAAGCAGAATAGAATTACCCTGTTATTAAACGCATTTGATAAATCCTCTGTTGCAATAGCTATAGTCGATGCTCAGCATAATATAATTGAAATAAATGTTACCTTTAGTCAACTGATCGGAATAGAGAGGGATAAAATATTAGGGAAAGGTATTGAAGAAATTCAATTTTATGACCGGGCACGTTTTAATTATAAACAGATAGAGGAAGGACTCTCGGCATCAAATCGTTATGATGGGGAAATAAAATGGATGGGACCTAATTCCCGCGAACATTATTTATTGCTGTCTATAACCCCGACATCGCTTAAAAGCAAAGAAACAGGATATTTGTTTGTTGAAATCGACATAACCGAGAAAAAAAGACTAGAAGAACAATTATTGAAATCGGAGAAATTAGCTGCTCTTGGAGAGATGGCGGCAATTCTTGCTCACGAAATAAAAACACCGCTGACTTCTATTAAAATGAATGCCGATATTTTGGATGAAGTATTGGATTTAAATAAGGAAGACCGGGCAGCGTTTTCTATAATTCAAAAAGAAATAAACCGGCTGAATAACCTCGTGAAGGATGTGCTTAATTTTTCAAGACAAACCGAACTGGTTTATTCAAGGTTCGAACTTTTTAAAACCGTTAACAGAATAAAACAGCAGGTAAGTTCGAAACTCGATCAGAAAAATGCTGAACTAAAGAACCAAACTCAATTAATTGAAATTGAAGCAGATGAAGAAAAATTAACACAAGTATTGCTAAATTTAATAGATAATTCTATTGATAGTATTAAAGAAGGCGGAACAATTACAATAAAATCTGAAATAATTGATGAAAGGTTCGTTTCAATCTTTGTAACAGATAACGGCGGCAGCAATTTAGACGAAGAAAAGATTTTCGAACCGTTTTTTACTTCTAAAGCTTCAGGAACCGGTTTGGGACTTTCCATCTCTCAAAAAATAATTCAGCAGCATAACGGAGATATTAAGCTTGTCACGTCTAATAAAGATAAAACTGTATTCAGAATTGATTTGCCGATTTCCAGATCCAATGGTATTTTAAGCAAAATAAAAATGGATCCGCAGTTGAATGAGAGATAATTTTTTTTATCATTGAGGAAAAATAATGGAAAAGATATTAGTTGTTGATGATGATCAGTCGATACGCGATACTTTAAGTAACTACTTAAAAAGGCAGGATTATAATGTTTACTCTGCCGAAAACGGTGTAAAAGCGTTAGAAATAATGGAAGAAGTTCGTCCTGATCTGATTATAACCGATGTTAAAATGCCTGAAATGAATGGTTTGGAACTGCTTAAAAAAGTAAAAGAACTCGATACGCACATTCAGGTAATAATGATTTCTGCTTACGATGATATGCAAAGCACTGTTAAAGCCATGCAAAGCGGTGCTTATGATTATATTGAAAAACCTTTGGAGATAGATAAACTTAAGCTTAGAATAAAACGCGCATTAGAAAATAAGAGACTAAGCAGCCGGCTCGAATCGTTAATACCTTCCGACTATAAAGAATATAAGATAGAAAATACATTGATTGGCAAAACACCTAAGATAAAAGAAGTCTATAAAAAGATCGGGCAGGTATCTTCGAGCAGGGTAACTGTATTAATCCAGGGTGAAAGCGGAACGGGTAAGGAATTAGTTGCAAAGTCAATCCATTACTGTGGAATTACAAAAGATCAACCATTTATTGCCGTTAATTGTACGGCATTAACGGAATCACTTTTAGAAAGCGAATTATTCGGTCATCTTAAAGGTGCTTTTACAGGTTCTATCAGAGATAAAAAAGGAAAGTTTGAGCTAGCCGGCGAAGGAACGATCTTTTTAGATGAGATATCCGAAATCTCACCGAATCTGCAGGTTAAACTTTTAAGAGTATTACAGGAAAGAGAATTTGAACGGGTCGGAGGAGAAACTCTAATTCCTATGAGAGCAAGAATTATTGCAGCAACTAATAAAAACCTTGGTGGATTAGTAGAGTCTGGTAAATTCAGAGAAGACCTTTATTACCGTCTCAAAGTTGTATCAATCGATATTCCCCCGCTAAGAGAAAGAATTGAAGATACTCCCCTGCTCGTACAGCATTTCTTAAGCAAGATTAACACAGAGCTTCATAAAAACGTAAATAAAGTGCCCGACGAGGTTATGGAAATGTTAAAGTCCCACGAATGGATTGGAAATGTACGTGAATTAGAAAACACACTTATGCAAGCAATTGTGCTTGCTTCGGACGATGTACTAACTAAAGAAAATATACTGTTAAGAAAAAGTGAAACTATAAATAAAGAATCAATAAATTTTCTTAATTTCAGCTTGGCGGATATGGAAAAAATGCATATTAAAGCCGTCCTCGATTCAGTTAATTGGGATAAACAAAAAGCGCATAAAATTCTTGGAATATCCATACCCACACTTTACAGTAAAATAGAAAAGTATAATTTAGAAAAGAAGAATTAAATCCCGACCATTTAAAATTTATGCAGCGCAGTGCCCTGCGAACCCCGCCTGCAAAAACAAATTGACTAATGAGCCGTCCTAAACGATTTTTGATTTTTGATGTTAATCTTTTGCAGGATGGGATGGTTATTCATCTCTTACATTTTACCCGCCCCTAAATCCCCTTAGGCAAGGGGACTTACAGTAAGCGGTATCTTTGAAGCTGCCAGATTCCGCATCAAGTGCGAAATGATATTTATTAGTATAACTAACTTTATGCGCAGTCCCAAAAGTTAATTGTAAATAGCATTTCTTTTCTGTATACCTTATTTTAAGCAAAGTAATTTGCTTAACTATTCAACCAGATATTTAAATTATGAAAAATAAAAAGTTTGTTATCGTTGACGCTATGGCATTGGCATACAAAGCTTATTATGCGTTCATTAATCATCCGCTTACAACTAGTAAAGGCGAACCGACTTCTGCCATATTTGGTTTTGCTACTCAATTATTAAAAGTAATTGAGGAAGAAAATCCTGATTATCTCGCTATCGCTTTCGATTCAAAAGAAAAAACCTTCCGGCATGAACGTTATGCAAATTATAAATCTTCCCGCCAGGAAATGCCTGAAGATATGGTGCCGCAGATAAAACGCATAAAACAGATGATCGATTACCTGAACATTCCGGTATACATCAAACCGGGCTACGAAGCCGATGACCTTGTTGGAACAGCAGTAAAGAAAGCTGAAAAGGAAGGGATGGAATCGTTTGCAATTACGCCCGATAAAGATTATATGCAGTTAGTAACAGAAAAAACGAAAATTGTAAAACCCGGAAGAAGAGCCGATGAAATAAAAATTTATGATGTTAAAATGGTCGAGAAAGAATATGGATTCAAACCAAAGCAGATGATTGATTATCTTGCACTGATTGGCGATTCGAGTGATGACATTCCCGGTGTGAAAGGAATTGGTCCCAAAAGTGCACTCCCGCTTATCCAAAAATATGGCTCTATTGAAAATATTTATAAACATATTGATGAGATTGAAAAAGCGGGTATAAAGAAAAAACTTTTAGAAGGAAAGGAAAATGCATTTCTTTCAAAAGAGTTAGCACAATACGTTGCGATGTACCAATCGAAATAAACTTTGAAGACGCTCGTTTTGAACATCCTGATTATGAAAAATTAAAAGAGTTATTTCTGGAACTGGAATTTAAAACCCTGTATTTAAGACTTCAGAAAATATACAACCCAACGGGCAAAAAAGAAGAAGTTGAGATTGAAGTACAAAATAATTTCACAAAATATGAAGCTGACAAAAAAAAATATGAATTAATTAATAACATTAAACAAGCAGAAAATCTTTATAATAAATTAAGCAAAGAAAATTTAATTGTATTCGATACTGAGACGGATGCTTTAAACCAGTTTGATCTTAATATTCTGGGAGCTTCCTTCTCCGTTAAAGCAGGCGAAGGTGCTTTCGTTGCTATCGATCCGTCAAATGGTAAAGATAAAAATCTATTCAGCGATCAGACAGAGAGATTGGCATTGGAAGAATTCATTAATATTTTCAAACCGCTTTTTGAAAACGAACGAGTTAAAAAAGTCTGCCAAAACGGAAAATTTGATATTGCAGTTTTAAGGAACTATGAAATTGAAGTAAACAATTTTTATTTCGATACTATGCTTGCAAGCTATGTTATTGATCCCGACGAAAAACACGGTATGGACGAACTTGCAAAAAAATATTTATCATACGAACCGATTGCCCTGACCGAACTGATAGGCGATAAAAAAAATCCGAAGAAAATTTATGAAGTAGAATTAAAGCAGCTATCCGATTACGCGAGTGAAGATGCAGATATCACTTATAGATTATTTGAAATATTAAGTAAGGAAATCGAAAAGAATAATCTAACCACGGTTGCTTACGATATTGAATTTCCACTCGTTCCTGTTCTTGAAGATATGGAACGTGCTGGAATCCGCGTCGATGAAAAAGTGTTAAATCATTTTAGCAAAGAGTTGGAAAGATTACTGGAAAATTACACTGAAAAAATTTACAGGTTAGCGGGTGAAGAGTTCAACATTAATTCCACAAAACAGTTGCAGCATATTTTATACGATAAGATAGGTTTGCAAACAGGCAGAAAAACAAAAACGGGTTATTCAACAGACGCACGGTCTTTGGAATCGCTTCAAGGGCAGCACGAAATAATAGACAACATTCTCGAATACCGTCAGATCGCAAAATTAAAATCCACTTATGCCGATTCATTGCCAAAACTTATACAACCAAAAACAGGTAGAATTCACACAACGTTTAACCAAACTATAGCATCCACAGGTCGTCTTTCAAGCATCGATCCTAACCTGCAAAACATTCCTATCAGAACAGAAATGGGAAGGGAAATCAGGAAAGCATTTTTACCGCGGGATAAAGACTATCAAATACTCAGTGCCGATTACAGCCAGATCGAATTAAGAATTCTTGCTTCCATCTGCGGCGACGAAGGATTGACAAAAGCATTTAAGAGCGGTGAGGATATTCACAGGAGCACTGCCGCACTTGTGTTTATGGTTGATCCAAAAGACGTTACGCCCGATATGCGCAGAAAGGCAAAAGAAGTTAACTTCGGAATACTATACGGTATCGGTCCGTTTGGTTTGAAAACTCGTTTAGGTGTTACCCAAACTCATGCAAAAGAAATCATCGAAACTTATTTTAATACATTCAAACGAGTTAAGAATTATATGGATGAATCTATTCGGAAAGCGCGTGAAAAAGGTTACGCAGAAACGATTTTCGGCAGAAGAAGATTTCTAAAAAATATTAACAGCAAAAACAGGGTCGTCCGTCAGTTCGAGGAACGCGTCGCTATAAACATGCCAATTCAGGGAGCTGCGGCAGATATGATAAAATTAGCGATGATAAATATCTATAAAGAGTTAAAGAAAAAAAATGTGAAAACTAAAATGGTTCTACAGGTACACGATGAACTGGTTTTTGATATACATAAAGATGAGATAGACGATCTTAAACCGATGATAAAAGAAAAGATGGAAAAGGCATTGTCCCTAAAAGTTCCCGTCGTGGTTGATATCGGGCTGGGTGATAATTGGCTCGATGCGCATTGAAATAGTCATTTGTAATTAGCCGCCTCTAAATATAGTCTGTTCGATAGAGCGAACAATACTTTCCAGCTAACACCCAATTTCAATTAAATGGATGTAGGGCGAGCAGCCCTGCTCGCCCTTCTCAGTACTAATAAACTTTTCAGCACACGTCTACATCCCCGCAGGTAGTTACCACAACAATCCTTTTTTAATTGACGAACACCGATTAACGATTTTTAATTTTTGAAGTTTTGACGAGCTAACAACAAATGGATTTACATTATCGTTGTTAATTTTTAATGACCCCGAAGGGGTCAAATATTTGTAGAAAATTAAAAGCAAAAAACATAGTAACAACCACGATGTGGTTGAAGGCATCACCACTGTAAACATTTTCCTATGATACCTCCGGCATCGTTTCTTTGTTTGCTATTATTCTTTTTACAAACCTTCGACTGCTTCGCAGTCTGTATTCATCGCAACCATCTATTCGGGACAGTCTAAAAAGAACTTTGTGAACCTTTGTACCCTTAAGTTTTTATGGCAAATAGTTAGAAATCATTCAAAAGACAAAACTTTTATATGTCACGAAGGTACAAAAACTCTAAGAGCCAAAAAGATATTTTACCTTTTAGACAGCTCCATATAAAAGCATAATGTACACTTATTGGGCTTCAGCCCAATTAAAACGCTGCAATGCGACTAAAGCCGGTTTGTTCTCTAGCTGTTTCTTAATCCGTCAGCTAAAGCAGACGGCAAGTAATATTTATCTTTAAATCGAGATTTTTCTTTTACTTATATTTCATTCAATATTTTTTTTATGAGTATTGTTCTTGCTCTTATTTTTATCACTTCCCGTTCGATTCATCGAACGGATATACAAATAACAAAAAAGATAGGGCTTCAGCCCCATTAAAACGCTGCGCTTTTTAATCCGTCAGCTAAAGCAGACAGCAAGTGATGAATAAAAAGTTATAATTTGTAATCTGATTATTCTAATATCAATTTCCGCCCAATTTATTGAAAAGAATAAAAACAATCTATCAATTGTCGTTCGATCTATCGAACGGATTATAAATGCGAAATGAAATATTTCCTGGTTTTAACCCAACAACCCCTAAATAAATAACCTGCCACATTGTGAGTAAGTTTATTTATTCTTTCCTTTATTCATCAAAATAATTTCCACTCTCAACCCAAAAATAATTATTTTAGTACACGGGTACATTTTAATTTAGATTGTTAATGCATTTGAACGAAAACCAAATAAATAAAATCCTTCTTATAAAACCACGCGGAATAGGTGATATTGTTCTTTCAACAATTGTTCTGAAAAATCTGAAGGCGCACTTCCCTGCCGCAGAAATTCATTATCTCGTGGAAGATTTTGCTGAAGACGCCGTACGTTATCACCCCTTGGTATATAAGGTTTTAACAATGGGGAAATCCGAATTCGTTTTAAATGTTATTAAACGTATCAGAAAAGAAAAATATGATCTGCTGCTCGATCTTTATTCAAACCCGCGCACTGCACAAATTACTTTTTTTTCCGGTGCCAAAATCAGAACCGGTTATTCTTATAAAGGCAGAAAATATGCTTACAATGTTTTTGCAACAGCGGAAAGAGGGAAGGTTCATTCCGCCGAGCATAACCTCGAATTATTAAACGCACTCAACATCCCGGTAATTACAAAAGAGATCAATTACTATTGCAGCGAAAAGGCAATTGCCAAAGCAAAAGATTATTTTCATAAATTAAAAAATGAAGGAGAATTGGTTACCGGTATTATCCCTTCCGGCGGATGGGAATCAAAGCGGTGCGAAGCTGAAAAATGGATTGAGATTATTCAGGAATTCAGGTCTAAATTTAAGAGTAAGTTTTTAATTCTTTGGGGTCCCGGAGATGAAAACGATACAAAATACATCAACAATAAGCTGCCTGATATTACAACTGTTGCTCCGCCAACAAGCGTTGACGAACTTGCTGCACTTATCGGTTTATGCGATATGGTTATTGCAAACGACAGCGGTCCTATGCACATTGCGGCTGCGCTAAAAGTTCCAACACTCGGCTTGTTCGGTCCGACGGATCCTAAAAAGCATGGACCATATTCAACCAATTCGGCTTATGTAATTAAAGATGCTCTTCATTGTATTGTTTGCAATAAGTTAGTCTGTCCTTACAATCACGAGTGTATGACTGAACTGCCCGTTGATGAAATAATTGCAAAGAGCGAATCACTTTTATCAGAAAAGATTAAATGAAACGAGCATGAAAAAACTTTTACACACAAAGGAATGATTACAATGCGAGTTCCGTATGACCAAAACAAGAAATTATAAACATATGAAAAGAATAGAAATTATTTTAAGAAAACTATTACTTCGGTTGTTGATATTTCTTTATCCCGCTAAACAAAAGGATGGGAAAATCATTTTCAATAGCAAATCAATCGTGTTATTTATTCGCCTAAATAGAATTGGCGATGCTTTAGTTTCTACTCCTTTATTGAAAGAAGTGAAAGAGCAAACCGGTTGTAAAGTTTTTGTTTTAGCAGATGCAAACAATCATTTCATTTTTGAACACTGCCCCGCCGTAGATGAAGTAATCGTTTATAAGAAAGGATCATTCAACATCAACAAATTGATCCTGGGAAAAAAGATAAATACGGTGGTCGATCTTCATGACGACGTATCGACAACGGTTAGTTTGATTATAATTAAAGCTAAAGTGCAAAATAAATTCGGACTGCGAAAATATAATCAAAAAATATTTACTAAAACTATCGAAAGATTAAATCCCTCAGACCATCATATTATCGAGCGAATAATGGAGCTTCGTAAATTGTTTGGAATAGATACCGATCTGTCGAAAGCAAAAGTATGTTATGAGTGCGATAAAAGCTCGATTGAATTTGCAAATGATATAATAAGTCGGCGTAATTTGAAGAAAAGATTTTTACTCGGTATAAACATAACAGCGGGAAGTAATGCAAGGTTTTGGGGAGCAGATAACTTCAAAAAATTAATAAGCGAGTTAAATAAATATGAGATAAATTACCTGATTTTTACAACTGAAAATAAATTGCCGGATGCAGAAAATATCGTCGATAAAAAATATATCTATCCTCCGAACAAAGATTTTGATATTTTTGCAGCAGGCATTTCAAAAGTTGATATGTTGTTCACTCCCGATACTTCGGTAGTGCACATAGCTTCGATTTATAAAATACCTGTTTTCGGACTTTATGTTAAATATAAAACCGATGATATGATTTGGAAACCGTACAGTACAGATTTTGAATGCATAATTACTGAAGAGCCGACATTAAAAAACGTTACTTTTAACGAAGTTCAAAATAAATTTTTGCCATTTTTGGAGAAGCATTTAAATGCCAAAAGAAATACCGTCTTGTAAAAAATTTTCCGGGTATAAACCCTGCTATCCCGATCATAATTGCTGGGAAGACGGCTGTAAAGATAACATTGCAATCGGGACTAAAATATTAATCATAAATTTAGATGCAATGGGCGATGTGCTAATGACAACCGCACAACTTCCAGCCGTCAAAAGAAAATTTCCCGAATCTACAATTTACTGGGTAACACTAAAATCAGCCGCTCCCCTTTTGTACAATAACGAGTTTGTCGATCAGGTTTTTGAATACAACGCTGAATCAATTTCAATACTGAACGAGATGGAATTTCACTATGGAATAAATGTGGATAAATCTCAACGTTCCTGCGCATTATTAAATTCAATAAACGCAAAACAAAAATTAGGTTTCGGATTGAACAAAGACGGAAAGATACTTCCCGTTAATGAGGGCGCTTATTATAATTATAATCTTGGAATGGATGATCATCTAAAATTTAAAGTAAATCAGCGTAGCGGACAGGATTATCTTGCCGAAACATTTGAAGTAGATTACAAGCGGGATGAATATGTTTTTAACTTAACCGAAGATGAAAAACAATTCGTGTTAGATTATAAAAAATCTGCAAGTATTGGTAATGATGATCTTGTAGTAGGTTTCAACACCGGCTGCTCGGAACTTTATCCGAATAAAAAAATGACAATCGAACAGCATATTTATTTAATTGAAAAACTACTTGCGAAAGGAAAATACAAAGTTGCTCTGTTCGGAGGACCGGAAGACACCGAAAGAAATGCAAAGATCGCTTCTCATTTCAAGGGAAAAATAATAAACACACCAACAGATGAGGGCGTTCGAAAAGGCGCCTGTTATGAGGATATTGCAGATATTGTAATTACGGGTGACAGCCTCGGAATGCATCTCGCAATAGCTTTGAAGAAATTTGTAATTGCCTGGTTCGGTGTTAGCTGCTGGACAGAAATTGATTTATATGACCGCGGTGTAAAATTATTTCCGGAAGATTTATTTTGTTCTCCCTGCTGGAAAAAATCTTGTCCTTATGATTTAGAATGTATTCAGATGATCGACCTTGACAGAATTTTAACCGTGGTCGATGATTATTTCGAACTAAAGAAAAAATAGAGATGAATTGCTTTAGTGTTAACCCTTTTTCATTGGCTAAGAGAATTAAAAGACCGCTGATTTTCGACGGAGCAATGGGCAGTTTACTGCAGCAAAAAGGATTCGCAACTGATGATAAACTATGGACTAGTGAAGTGAATATCAATGCTCCCGAAGCAGTCATTAAAATCCACAGGGATTATATTGAAGCAGGAGCTGATATTATCACAACAAATACATTCCGTACGAATCCATATTCATTGGAGCAAGCAGGAATTAAGAATTGTTCCGAATATGTTAAAAAAGCAGTGAATCTTGCGAAGAAAGCGGCAGCTAATCTTCCTGTTTTTATAGCGGGATCAAATGCACCGGCTGAGGATTGCTATCAAAAAGAAAGAAATATCAGCAGAAGTAAACTTGAAGATAATCATCGTAATCATATTGATTTACTGATAGATAACAATGTTGACTTTATCCTAAATGAAACACAAAGCCATTTTGATGAAATACAAATAATTTGTAAAT
The DNA here is from genome assembly GCA_002898075.1 of bacterium BMS3Abin03. Taxonomy (GTDB): domain Bacteria; phylum Bacteroidota; class Ignavibacteria; order Ignavibacteriales; family Ignavibacteriaceae; genus BMS3ABIN03. The sequence continues at coordinate 5,238 of BDSV01000086.1, read as the reverse complement.
ATTGCTCAGAAAACGATATTCCTTTTGTGCTTAGTTTATACCTGGATGAAAATCTTAATTTACTATCCGGGGAAGTTTTTGAGACTGTGCTGCAATTTATCCGTGAATACAATCCTCTGGCTATCGGCATAAACTGCATTTCGATTGAACAATTTAGTAGAATCATAAATTCTATTGATATTACACAAAATTGGGGTTTCTATTTAAATTGCGGAGCAGGAAATCCTACGGATAAAATTATAACCTGCGGAGTTTTTCCGGAATATTATTCTGAGATAGTAAAAGATTCACTAAAATGGAAACCTTCATTTATAGGTTCATGCTGCGGCTCATCCCCCGAACATATTAAAGCCATTAAAAGAGTTTTAGATGGAAAAAATAGCGATTAATTCACCTGCAAAAATAAATATCGGGTTAAATGTTATCAACAGGAGAAAAGATGGTTTTCATAATATTGAAACAATATTTTATCCGCTTCTGCTTGCCGATAAGCTTACAATCGAAAAAGCAGGTTCTTTTAAATTCGAATCGAGCTCAAAAGATATGGAGCAACTGAAGGAAAATTTAATATTCAGAGCAATAGAAATTCTCGAAGAATTTGCCGGGAGAAAATTTAACGTTCATATTTACCTTGAGAAGAATATTCCGATCGGAGCAGGTTTGGGCGGCGGCAGCTCAAATGCGGCATCTACATTAAAAGCGCTTATTAAATTATTCAATGTGGAAATTAGTAATGATAAGCTGAGAGAAATTGCTCTCGATCTTGGTTCCGATGTACCGTTCTTCTTAAATTCTATTCCATGTTTTGCCGGATCGCGCGGTGAAAATATTACACCGGTTCGTTTATCAATACCAAATCCTATTCTTGTTGTGAACCCGGGAATTCACATTTCAACAAAGAAAGCTTTTGAAAAAATAAAACCACAAGTCCGTGAAAGGAGTTTGCATGAACTCATAAATCAAACTTCAATTTCAATCGATGACTTAAAAAAAATAGCAGAAAATGATTTTGAGTCTTATACCTTTAACAAATATCCTGCTGTAAAACAGATAAAAGAAAAACTATACGAAGCGGGTGCAGAATTTGCAATGATGACGGGAACGGGTTCAACCGTATTTGGAATTTTTACGAACCTGCAAAAAGCCAGGCGGGCAGAAAGTGAGTTTAGTAAAAAATATTTCACGTATTTAAACTTCCCCGTTAATAAGGGGTCAATTACTTAACGGCACCTTCTAAATATTCTACATAACCCCGCGATGCATTCATTTTAATATTTATTCCGAACGGAACAGTAACCTGATCATTTATATGACCATGTGGAAATGTATATACTATCGGTATCTTTGAATTCTTCAGATAATCTTCCATCACTTCACCTAAGGTTAAAGTTTTTTTGGAGGGATCATGCTCGTAACAATCAACGAACCTGCCGAGAATAATACCCTTAATTCTTTTAAATATTTTATTCAACCTGAACTGGTTTAAAAGCCGGTCGATCTTATAAGGTTTTTCGCCAACATCCTCTAACAACAAAATTTTATCTTTTGCATCGGGGAAATATCCCGTTCCGATAAGCCCGGCAAGTACGGAAAGATTTCCACCGATTATTCTTCCGGAAGCACTTCCTTTTGAAATTGCAGCTAATTTTCCTTCATCTTTAAATTGTAACCGACCGATTTTTTTATTGGAAGAAACCAGTCTCCAGAAAAACTCTTCGGTATATTCGCTTATATCTTTTGCAAATTCTGAAGTCAGCATTGGACCGGCAAAAGTAACTAAGCCGGTTTTTTGCCAAATCGCCATTTGTATTGCAGTTATATCACTGTAGCCGACAAATATTTTAGGATTATTTCTTATTAATTTATAATTGATTTTATCCAATAATCTACCTGCACCGTATCCCCCTCTGAGAGAAATAATTGCCTTTACCTCCTTCTTTTTAAACATATAATGAAGATCATCAACCCTTTCCTTATCCGTACCGGCAAGATAACCATTGCACTTTTCAATATTATTGCCGGGTTCAACTCTGTATCCAATATGTTCGAGGTAGTTTATTCCTTTTTGAATTAAATTTGAATCTTCGGCTGAAGATCCCGGAGAGACAATTCCTATTAAGTCTCCTTTTTTCAGGCGAGGCGGTTTGATTATTCTCATAAAAGTTTCCTTGTGCAGAAATAGTTTAATCTTATTGTAATTTAATTAATCACATTTTTATTGACAAATTTTCTTCAAATAATTTTCATTATCCAGTATGTGATATAAATCATAATAGTAAAGAATTTGACAATTTTTAATTGATTTATTACGTTTTATTTGTAAAATATAGATGTTAAATATTTTAAATTTATTATGGTAGAATTATTGACTAAAAGATTGTTGCTAACGCGAGTATTATTCCAGTACTAATTTTAAAATATTATCTATTCTAATTAACAATTTCGTATATTATATAATAACTAAGGCAATTTAAATTTTGTTCTCCGGATATGAATAAAAAGAAAATCCTGTATATATGCGGTTCTCTTAATCAGACGACCCAGATGCATAAAATATCTTTAGAACTGCCTGAATACGATGCATATTTTACTCACTATTACCCGGATGGATACGGTTATATTAAAGTACTAACCAATTTAGGTTTACTCGATATGACCATATTGGGCGGTCAGGCAAAAAAAAGAACATTAAATTATTTAAATGCTAATAATCTGAGTATAGACCTGACCGGGCGCAAACATAATTATGATTTGGTTTTCACCTGTTCCGACCTTCTAATTCAAAAAAATATTAAAGATAAAAAAATCATTCTTGTTCAGGAAGGAATGACTGATCCGGAAAATCTCGTTTATTACCTGGTGAAAAATTTCAGATTACCGAGATGGATTGCCAGCACTTCCGTAACAGGTCTTTCGTACACTTACGATAAATTTTGTGTTGCATCAGAAGGATATAAAGAGTTATTCATTAAAAAAGGTGTGAAACCTGAAAAGCTCGAGGTTACAGGCATTCCTAACTTCGATCATTGTGAGCAATTTCTCGATAACGATTTTCCGCATCGCGATTTTGTTTTAGTTGCAACATCGGATATGCGGGAAACATATAAATACGAGAATAGAAAAAAATTCATTAAAAAAGCATATAAAATTGCAAACGGCAGAAAGTTAATCTTTAAGCTTCATCCAAATGAGAACTATGACCGTTCTGCTGCTGAAATTAATAAATATGCACCGGGTTCATTAATTTATCATCGCAACAAAATTGAACCTATGATCGCTAATTGTAATGCATTGATTACAAGATATTCAAGTGTTGTTTATATGGCTTTAGCGTTGGGTAAGGAAGTTTATTCCGATATAGATGTTAAAGAACTTAAAAAGCTTGTACCCATTCAGAACAATGGCAAATCGGCTTTTAACATAGCCGGGGTTGCCAGAAGATTGATTGCAGAAACCGACCGGTCGAAAGTTTACACCGTCGGAAAACAATCGTTGATGAATATTCCTTTAAAAAAGAGATTTAAAATTAAAAGCCGGCTTGCGCGGGCTAAACGTTAAGCTTATATATTCTGCTTAACTCCGCATTATTTTTATTTAATAAGGTCCTACCGGGTTGAAAAAGGAAATTAAAATTGTTACAATAATTCAGTCACGAATGGGATCTTCCCGCCTTCCAAAAAAAGTTATGCTTTCCTTAGCCGGCAAACCTCTATTACTAAGAATGTATGAAAGAGTTTCTGCGGCAAGTTTAACGGGAACCATTGTAATCGCAACCACAAAAGAAAAAATTGATGATCCAATAGTTCAGCTTTGCATAGATAATAATATTGAATATTACAGGGGACACTCTACAGATCTTTTAGACAGGCATTACAATGCGGCATTAAAATATGATCCTGATGCTGTTGTAAAAATACCTTCCGATTGTCCGCTGATCGACGCGGGAGTAATTGATAAAGTTTTAAAATATTATATTGATAATTACAATAATTTTGATTTTGTAAGTAACCTGCATCCCGCATCCTATCCGGATGGAAACGATGTTGAAGTTATGAGTATCGATGCAATAAGATATGCATGGCAAAATGCCGCGAAACCTCTGGAGCGTGAACATACAACTCCCTATTTATGGGAGAACCCGGATAAATTCAGAATTGGAAACGTTAAGTGGGAAACAGGAAAAGATTATTCGATGACGCATAGATTTACTATTGATTACCCGGAAGATTACGATTTTATAAAAACTGTTTACGATGAACTGTTTTTGATTAAAAAACTTTTTAGCTTAGGGGACATACTAAAACTTCTTGAAGAAAAACCGGAAATAAAAAAGATAAATGAAAAGTATGCAGGTGTTAACTGGTACAGAAACTATCTCGATGAATTGAAAACCGTCGGGAAAGAAAACACAAGATTTATAGAAGAATAATTCTTAATCAAAAGGAAAATTCTTATGCCGAACAGAGTTAAATTTAACGACAATTACCCCGTAATCGAAAAATCGAATGAATTGTACGAAAAAGCATTAAAGCTGATTCCTTCGACAACACAAACACTTGCAAAAGGACCGCAGCAAAATATAAAGGGTATTGCACCGAAATATCTTCTTAGGGGAAAAGGTTCTCACGTTTGGGATGTTGACGGTAATGAATATATAGATTTCAACATGGGCATCGGTCCTCTTTCTCTCGGTTATGCATATCCCAAGGTTGATGAAGCAATTAAGAAGCAGCTCGAAGACGGAATAACATTCTCACTTATGCATCCGTTAGAGGTAGATGTTGCCGAGCTGATAAATGAAGTTGTTCCGAATGCCGAAGCAGTTAGATACAGCAAGACCGGTGCTGATGTAACATCTGCCGCAATAAGAGTTGCACGTGCTTATACAGGAAGAGATAAAATACTTTGCTGCGGTTATCATGGCTGGCACGATTGGTATATTTCGGTAACCGATAGAAATAAAGGTATTCCAAAATCTACGGGAGATTTAACATTCACAATAAATTATAATGATATACAATCCGTTAAAGATTCTATCGATTCGGAGATTGCAGCAATTATTCTTGAACCTTTTGTTTTCGAACCTCCGAAAGATAATTTTCTGCAGGAACTTAGGAAAATATGCGATGAGAACGGTTCGCTCTTAATTTTTGATGAGATGTGGACGGGATTCAGAATAGCTATCGGCGGTGCACAGGAATATTTCGGCGTGAATGCCGGCCTTGCTACTTTCTCAAA
>BDSV01000085.1 GCA_002898075.1 bacterium BMS3Abin03 | reverse complement strand
GTCAACTTAATTGTCCTGACTTTTAAGCCCAAGTTAATTATGGCTTTAGTATAACTCTTTAATCAGTTTTGGTTAAAACCAATAGCCCGTTAGTTAATTTAATCTACGACCTAAAGAGCTTGTGTTAAAATTATATGTTCAATTTAAGAACTCATCCCCATCCCCTTCTCTTAAAAAGAGAAGGGGCTAAAACACGTAGCTTTCTCAGCATTTTAAAAGTCCCTCTCTTTTTAAGAGATGGATTTAGAGCTTGCCCCGAATTTATTTCGGGGGTGAGTTTGTTATTATTCACACAAACTCTTAAGGTCGTGGCAATTCAATAAAATTGAACTTTTTCTCATTCATCTTTTAGGAAATATTCCTTAAGTTGACGCCTATGCGCAAAAGCCGGGACAGGTAAAAAGAGATGAGTTTATGGTAAAATCCGAAAACTAATTAAAATAGTGCATACTAAAGGGCACAAATCTGTTAATTGCCTTTGGCTATACCTTCTGTTATTTTTGAAATAACACTTAAATAAATTCAAGGGCGGTTTTAGGAGATTTGCAATGAATAAAGAATTAAAACACGTCGAAAACGAAAACATCTATGACGAGTTCGATAATCTTAGTGATCTTAATTTCGGCAAAAAAAGTGAAGATGAAATAAAAAAGGAAGTGGAACCCAAGATACAATATGTTGAAGAAAATTTGTGGTATAAAGTTGAGAAGGTCGGTAAAAAGATTTCTTTCGCTAAGGACATTAAAGCCCTCTACGAGTACATGCTGGATTCCGGGGTATCCTGGTATCGTAAAGCAATTGTGGTTGCCGCACTCATCTATTTCATCTCACCGATAGATGCCGTTCCCGATATTGCACCGCTGTTCGGTTATTTAGATGATCTGGGTGTAATAACTGCTCTGTTAAAATTTTTAGGCAGTGAGTTAGTACCGTATTATGATGCGGGGTATAGGGTTTAATTTGCCGGTTTCTCTAAATCTTAACAAGTCCGTCTAAACATTATCCCGCTTAAAGTTTATAAATTACCTGTGCGCTTGACATAACTTGACAAGCTGTTATGCAAAGTTTATATTTACAGAATGCAAAAAGAGTTAAATACACACCTAATAAAAGAACGCCTGGAACAATACGGATACAATCAATCATCTATTAGTGACAAACTGAATGTAAGCAGAGAAGCAGTGTCTCAATGGTTACGAAACAAAACTCTACCTAAACCGGCTAAATTACTTAAACTCGGAAAAATACTTGATTTAAGTTATAGGGAATTAGTTTTACAGGAAAATTATTTCGAACCCCGTATTGCATTTAGAAAAAAGGGGTCGGCTAAAACTACTGAGAAACATTTTAAAAGAGCTAAAGAGACGGGGTATGCTCTTGAACAGTTGGTTGAATTTCTACCACCCGAAATGATGATAAAGCCTCCTGCATTCGCAAACCCAATTGATGAATATAGTTACATCCAAAAAGCCGCTAAATTAATCCGGGTAAAATTTAACATTTCAAATTATAAAGTTGAGTTTTCTGAGGTTATTAATATTTTGAATCAGTTTAATATTATTTTAATTCCTGTTTTGTTAGGTTCAAAAAAATATCATGAAAACGCACTACATATTCATCTTCCTGCAAGTGCTACAACCTGGGTTTACATTAATCTGGATACAAAAGTTTTTGATTTTAAATTTTGGTTAGCCCATGAACTCGGTCATATTTTAACCCCTTCACTAGAAGGAAAAGAAGCAGAAGATTTTGCCGATGATTTTGCTGGCGCATTTTTGTTGCCCGGTGAGTTAGCAGAAACCCAATACTATGAATTAAAAAAATTAAGAAGTGACCGGAAGAAAACAAATTATATTTTAAATGCTGCTAAGGACATAATAGTATCTCCAATTACAATTTATAAAGAAGTAAATAAATATGCGAAACATAATAAATTGGATAAAATTGATTTGGAAAAACTATTATATGCAGCCACATTTAATTTTACAAAGGATTATAAATTAATAAGCGAAGTATTGTGTAAAGCAGAAAAACCTGAAGTTGGAAGTTATATCCATGTTTCTGAAGAATTCTTTCACACAATCTTTTTCAATCTTTTAAAGCAGTATCATAAAAAAAGGGGGATAACATTAAGTTATATTCGAAAAATAATCGACATCCCCATAACCGATGCAAAAGAAATTTATGATTTTATAGTAAATGCCTCAAACTAAAATATTATTGGATACAAATACATATCTAAGACTCGCACAGTCTGTCCATCCGCTTTTGGGAAATCCTTTTGGTAAAGAAAAACACACCCTTTATATTCACAAAGAAATTGATATTGAGTTAAAAAGAAGCGGCAGGCTGCAAACTAAGTTCTACTGGATTGAACAGGAACAATATATAAATAACAGAAAGAAAAGACTTGTTATTTCTAAACAGAAGCAAACAGATATAGAAGATACTTATGAACATATCTGGCAATATCAAAAAGATTCCGGGTTAAGTTTATCAAGAGAAGATATTTATTGTATTGCAACCGCTTTGGAAGAAGATATTAAATTAGTAACGGATGATCAGAATATGATTGAAACTTGTAAAGAATTTGGAGTAACTGTTTTATCCACACTGCAATTATTAAAATTAATGTTGGATAATGAACGGATTGATAATACGACAGTTAAACAAATTGTTGATTACTGGAAATATGTAAATGATTTGCCGGCTAAATTTAAGAAGGATTACGACATACTTTTCCGAAAAAAATAATCAAGCACAAATTACGAATTTAATTTTTCATTCAATTCTACTAAACTTGTCCAATCGCAACTATATTCCTTGGAATACCAGGAAATAAAAAGAGATTTGTTATGAAGTTCTTTGGGTAAGTTTTCGGTCCAATAATTCCAAAATATTTGTGCTATAATATCGTTATCCTCTAAAATCAATTTAATATCTTCTTTATATTTATGAATAATTTCCGCAAAAGAATCCAAACTATCATCTTCTGAAACCAAATTATTCATTAAAAAATTGAATATATCATCTTCATACATAAAATTATTAGCATAAGTACAACTCTTTTCAATACTGATTTCGACAAAAACATCTTCACTAAAGTTGAATAAACAATCGTTCATCATTTCACCATATTCAGAGAAAAACTTATCTACAATTTCGGATTCGTAATTTAATAAATTGATATCTCTTACTTCAAACTCGTCAAACTTATAGATTACAGGAAGCACTAAAAATTTTGTTAAAAAATCACTTACCATTTTCATCTCCTTCACTCATAGATTTTTTTAAACCCACTCCTCAATAATCTCTTCCGCCATTTTCTCAGCTAAATTCCAATCGTGAAGTTTTGAGTGAGCGTTCGCTTCCAAATCTTTTTTGAAATTTTTTAAGTAACGTTTATATGCAGAAATAATTTTTTCGGCAGTTTTTTCATCTTTTGGAATTTTAATTTGATATGTTTCTTTTTCTGAAAGCAGTTTTGCAAATTCTGCCTTTTTTCCATCATCAACTTCTAGAATCACTTTACCTGTTTCATCCTTTAATTCAAATTTATCAAAGAATGATTCGACTTTTAATTTTTTACCGTTAGTTGAATAAGTTTCAAACTCAAGTTGTTCATAATCTCCGGAAGTGTAAAATGCTTCTGGAAATTTTTTAACTCCGTTTGGAATTATATCTTTTATTACCGCTTCTTTTATTTGATCATAAGCTACTTTTATGCTTTGCGTCTTTTGCTTCTTTCGCATTTTAGGTAGAGTAAGTCTCTCTTGAACCATTTCCTTAATGCCTTCGTAAATTCTCGGTAAATACTCTCTCGGATTTAATCCAAGTGCTTCAAGTACTGCAATATCTAATTCTCTTCTTTCTTTTTGTTTGATCTCTTTATCAATAGAAAAAATTTTTCTTGTGAAATATTTCATTGATTTCTTCGGTACTTTAATTTGCCTCAAATCTAGACTTTCACATTTTTCTGCTTCATAAGTCATATTATCCAAAGCACCTTCCCCTAAATTAATTCTTCCGTTAATTTCAATAAATAGGTATTGAATTGTAGAATTAAGGATTAAATAACCTCTCTCAGACAATTTTCTATCATAAAATGTTATTTCATAAAGTCTATCCGCTACTAGAAATTTGTCATTTTTTATTAGGGGAAATCTGTCATTAAAAGCTTTCGGCCAAAGTAAATCTGAGAAATCATTAGTTTCTATTCCCCACCAATATTTTCTCCCCTGCACAGACGGGACTTCCTTCCAAAGCGTATTTTGTTTTGTCTTTTGCTTCTCTCCCCATTGAATATACTTCAGTGCTCCAAGGTCTCCAGCTTTTTTTAATTCTGCTTTACTTTTATTACAAATAAATATTTTGTGTTTTAGTTTTGTAGGATCAATTATAATACTTTGAGATTCCTTTGGGCTTTTAATTATAGATTTTAAATATTTCTTTTCAATTTCCCCTTCCCAGCCGCGAGCGTTTTTACACCAAACTAAATTCTTTTTACTCGGTTTTCTATCTTTAATTTCTTGCAGATAGAAAAAATCATTTATGCCTGTTTTAATTCCAAATCTAACTTCGGCTATTTCTTTTAATGGTATTAATTTATTTTTACACTTGTCAAGTATTTCAAAATAAACATCCGGTGCCCGTAAATACTTGCCCCATTTGGCAAGCACACCTTTTTTAGTTAATTCTTTCCTTAAATTGTTCTGTTGTATTAATCGAATGCGCATTTCATCGGTTTCAACAGATTCAAGCGTATCTGTAATTTTTCTTTTCTTTCTATGATAATGGGCAGTTTCGATTAAATCTACTATACTATCAATTCTTTGCCAGCGCTTCACTGCTTCAAGTTTAAGGTCTCTTTGCGGAATTAATTCGGAAAGTTTTTTCTTAAGTTTTACAAATTTAACAGGTTCTTTCCCCGGTTTACCTTTTTCAAGCACAGTTACAACCGTATTTACTGCAACATCTTCAAACCAAGGTTCTGCCCATGAAGCAATTATAACTTTTATTTTAAAATTATCGAGAAAAAATTCTTTTAATACTGACCCGTAAGAAACGTCAAGCCAGGAGTTAGATGTAATAAATGCTAAAGTTCCGTTTTCGGCAATTAATGTGGCTGCGTGAATAAATATGTAAGTATAAATATCAGCTTGCCCGGAAAGTTTAAGTTCAATGTTTTTATTATCTACATATCTGCTGATTTCCTTCTTATATTTTTCCGCTGAAGCTTTTTTAAGTTCTTCTAATAAACCTTCAGTTAATCCCTTTGTTTTGAATAATTTAGGATATGTAAGAAAATACTCTTCAGCTAAAACTTTTGTTAGTTTTGTCTTGTAACCTTTATCCTTCTTCTCAATAAGCTCTTGTCTTATAAAAGGAAAGTTTCCTACTAATCCACCAAAGGCAGGGAGCGGTAATTCTACTTTTTCAAAATTCTTACTGGCATTTGGAGGCGGAAACTTAAAAACCATTCCTTTCCTAACATCAAAAATATCTGTACAAATCACACGGGGGAAATTTTCATAATTAGCTACATTCTGTCTAAACAAGTTTATTGTCGAAAGCTCAGCCGGAAACTTTCCAATATCTATTCCCCAAATTTTGCCTAATAACTCTTCGTGTTTTAATTTGTTGGCAGACAAATATTTCAGTCTATCATAAATTCTAATAAGAAAAGTACCGCTGCCACAAGTTGGGTCACCATAAACTTTTTTTTCATCTTGCATTACAAAACCAAGAATCAAGTCAACTAAATCTTCGTTTGTAAAATACTGTCCAAGTCTGTGTCGCTCACCTGGATCAATAATATCTTCAAAAAGCTCGCCGACAACATCTTCAGCTAATTCGCCAAAATGATATACCTGCATTTCAGATAGCAAAAGGCGAATATCATCGTAAACAGTTTCGGGTATTCCAAGTTCTTCAATAGGGTCTTCTTCAAAAACTGCTTGCCAGTCTCTATCACGTGCCTTGCTAAAAGCATACTTTAAAAGTTTACTTAGATCTGGTTCATCAGTTTTATAAATATCAGGAAGGCCATCAAAATAACGCCTGATAGTAAGATAGAAAATGATTTTTGTAACTAAAGCATATACTGTTTGTCTTGCAATGAGTTTATAGTATTCATCATCGGAGGGATATGCTATACCTTGCTTGGTGGCATATTGGGCAATCAGATATTTATTTTTTGTTTTCCGGGAAGCCTGTCGTAAAAACTTTTCGAAATTAGGAATAAGTCTATTTACTGCATTCCTTATAAAATTAACGAAATATACTTTATCAGGATAAAAACGTGTGAGTTTTCCTGTTTCCTTAATGCTGAGGAGTTCATCTAATATTTTTCTCAAATATGCTTTGATCTTTGCTTTTACATCACCTCTTACCCAATCATCAATATTACTTAAAACGGATTCAGTATCAGTTCCAACTAAGTTTATATTATTATCTTCAATTCGGTATGCCCGCAGGTTCTGAAAATCCCATGTGAAAGCGTAGTCGACATTTAGCCCCACAGCTTTTTGCTTAAAAGTTTCAAGATTTTCTGCTTTCTTAAAAGGTGGTTTTATTTCAATATATGAAAATGCATTATTTGTTTCCCTGTCTCTCCAGATAATAAGATCACTAAAATTAGTTTTACTATCTGATATTTTTATCCCGGTTTCGTTGGAGACTGATGTAAACGGAAAATTACTCCTCTGAATAATTTCGTTCATCCATTCGGAAACCTTTGAAGCAAGTTCTCTTTCGTTAGTTTTTATTTTCGTCATTAAATGATATTAATATAATTTGACAGGTAAACAAACTGTAATTAAGTTTCTAAATGGAAAAATAATAAAATTAGAGCGAATATGTTGATAAAAAACAGTTTATCTTAGCCATCTATTTTTGGAATGTAATTATGAATTTCAAAGTAAAGAAAAGCGAAATACTATTCAGGGGCAAAGTATTCAATCTTAAAGTAGATGAGATTCAGTACAACAGCGGCAATGCGTCGGTTCGCGAGGTTGTTGTACATCCCGGCGGTGCTGTTATAGTACCCATTACAGATGAAGGTAAAATAATAATGGTTAAGCAGTTTCGTTATCCTTTTCAGAAAGAATTGTTGGAACTGCCTGCAGGAAAATTAGAAGATAGCGAAGACCCTTTTGATTGTGCATTGCGCGAACTGGAAGAAGAAACAGGTTATAAATCCGGCGATGTTGAGAAGCTCGGGAAGATATACACTGCGCCTGGCTATTCGAGCGAAGTTCTGCATATTTTTTCGGCAAAAAATTTAAAGCCGGGTAATTTGAACAGGGAAGAAGGCGAAGACGGTATGCAGGTTTTTGAATACCCGCTAAATGAAATCGAGAGAAAAATACTGAGTGGTGAAATTGTCGACGGAAAGTCTATTTGCGGAATATATCTTTTTAAAAATAAGCTCTTTAATAATTAATGAGTTGCCTCAAAAAAGGTAACTGCGGTGGAAACAAGAATCGAAATATTTATGGATTCCCACTTTCCCCGATAAACCAGAACAGGCAGTGGGAATGATAACCAAAAGTACGGATTTTTTGGATCGGGCTTATTAATACTTCACATCCTGTTCTTTATATTTAATTTGTAGTTTTTTATACTAATTCCCCGAACCAAATCAATCTTTACTTTCCTTTTGAAATCCATTCCAAATAGTTTAATTTTCTCATATTAAATTGAATGAAAATTATGCTTAAAACCCTTGAGATAAAAGACTACGCCCTAATAGATAAAATTTATGTCGAGTTCGGGAAAGGATTAAACATTATTACCGGTGAAACCGGTGCGGGCAAATCTATTTTGGTAGATGCAATGAGTTTGCTCCTGGGTGAAAGAGCATCGACGGAGGTTGTAAGAAAAGGAGCGAAGAAATCTGTCGTTGAGGGAATATTCAACGTTGAAGGAAACAGAAAAGTAAAAAAAATATTGGATGAAAAAGATATCGAATTTGAACCGGAATTAATAGTAAGAAGAGAAATTTCACCTAAAGGATCTAACCGTTGCTTTGTAAACGATACCCCGGTTCCATTATCAGTTGTTAAAGATTTAGGCGAACTCTTAGTTGATCTGCATGGACAGCATGAGCATCAATCATTATTAAGAACCGATACCCACATAGAATTCCTGGACGATTTTGGAAACTACACCGGGTTGCTTAACAACTACAAAAAACTATACCGGGAACTGACAGAAACCGAAAAAGAGCTTACAGCACTAATTAGAAAAGAGGGATTATTAAAAGAGAAAAAAGATATATATGAATTTCAGATAAGAGAAATTGATGCAGTATCTCCGCATGCCGGTGAGGAAGAAAAGCTTAAAGAAGAGTTAAACATCCTGGAAAATTCCGAACGGCTTGCCGAACTTACAACAGAAGTTTACACTCTTCTTTACGAATCGGATAACTCTGTTCATGATTCAATTGTAAAAGTAAAAAACACGCTCGAAAGTCTATCGGATGTCGATAAAATTTTTAACGAATCATCAAACGAAGCCGAAACCGTCCTTGCACTTATAAATGATATTTCATCCTTTGTCAGGAGCTATAAAGATAAAATTGACATAAATGCGGAAGAGCTTGAAGAAAAAAGAGAACGCCTCGGTTCGATAAATATGCTTAAGAAAAAATACGGCGGCACTGTTTCGGCTGTTATTGAATACAGAAACAAAATTAATGATGAATATAAATTAGCCGAAAATTTCAGCGAAAAAATAAAAAAACTTGAAGCCGAATTAGAACATTTAAGAAAAAGTGCAGGCGAAGCGGCATTAAAACTCTCACTTAAAAGAAAAGAAACGGGGAAGAAGGTAAAAACCGAGATTGAAAAAGTTATACAATCACTCGGAATTTCCTCACCGTTATTCGAAGTAAAAATAATAAACGAGGCAGCTAATGACGACACACAAAATTATTTGGCTGTAGAAAACAAGAAATTAAAATTTAATCCCGCGGGTATTGATAAAGTAGAGTTTTATATTTCAACCAATCCGGGAGAAGACCTCAAGCCGCTGGTAAAGGTTGCGTCGGGCGGAGAGGTTTCGAGAATAATGCTTTCATTAAAAACAATTCTTGCAAAAAACGATAAGCTGCCGCTGCTTATTTTTGATGAAATCGATACCGGTGTGAGCGGCAGGATTGCACAGAAGGTCGGCTCTGCATTAAAAGAACTTGCAAGCTATCATCAAATAATTTCAATCACTCATCTTCCTCAGATTGCAGGGTTAGCCGATCATCATTATTCAGTAGAAAAGTTATCTAAAAATGAAAGGGTCTTCAGCACTATCCGTCGATTAACCGAAGAAGAACGAGTTAATGAAGTAGCACGATTAATGAGTGGTGAA
>BDSV01000084.1 GCA_002898075.1 bacterium BMS3Abin03 | reverse complement strand
GGCACACCTTTCGATTTTCAGATTGAAGATGAAGATTTATTCATAGAAGTGCTCTTCGAACTTTCCAAAATAAATTTTGCCGAAATAGACTTCGACCTTATCGGAGATCTATATGAACATTATTTGAACCTTGAAGACAGAAAAGATAAAGGGCAATATTATACACCGCATTTTATAGTTGAGCTAATCTTAAATAGAATTGGATTCAATATTCATAAAACACGGGAAATAGAAAAGAAGATGTTTTTGGATCCCGCATGCGGCAGCGGCGGTTTTTTGGTTGAAATTGCAAGGCGCTTCAGATTGGCAGGAAACAACAAAGAGGTAGAAGCAAAACGCGCCATTGTAGATTGTATAAATGGAATTGAAATAACACCCTTTGCATCATTCCTTGCAGAAATAAATGTCATTATTCAAATCCTTCCTTTGGTAAAACTAATAGATAATCCCAAGTACAGAAAAATAAGCTCGCTTAAAATTTTCAGACAGGACAGTTTGCTTTCCATTTATAACCGTAACGAGTTCAACGGCGAAGAATATGTTAGAGTAAATAAATCGCATGTGCTGGCTGGAGACAAAGAGTTGAAGTTCGAGCTGTTGGTCAACGGTAACGATTTTGATTATGTGGTTGGCAATCCGCCTTATGTGGGAGAAAAGGGTCACAAAGAATTATTTGAACCCTTAAAAGAACACGAATACTGGAAACACTTTTATAAAGGAAGATCCGATTACCTTTACTACTTTATAATTCTCGGCATCAGCAAATTAAAAGAAGGCGGCAGATTGGGGTTTATCACCACGCAATACTGGCTTACTGCCGACAGCGCTGCAAGTTTAAGAAATTATATTCTTGAAAAAACAAAGATTGTTGAAATAATTGATTTTAAAGGAATAAAACTTTTCCCCGAAGCGAAGGGACAGGAAAATATTATAATCGTTCTTGAAAAATGCGAGAACGAAGAGGAAAGATTAAACAACAAAATCAAAATTATCGAGTTTAATAAAGATTGGGTTTTAGAACCGAAGAAGTATGTCGATTCCTCCGGTAACGTTATTACAAATTATAAAAGATGGATTGATTTACTAACGAATTCAAAACAGTTTGATTTGTTCGCCGATGTTACGAAAACAGGTTTCACTTTAGGTAATGATAAACGGGAGGTAATTGCCGATGTCTATTACAGCGTTTACTATCAAGGCGAACTGGATGAAAACGCATGGTATTTATATTCCAAAGAAAGAGAAAGTTTTGAATATGATAACTTCAGCAAATTAACCGATTTGTTTAATGTTAACCAGGGAATTGTTTCTGGAGCGGATAAGGTAACACGAGAAAATATTAAAAAAATACCGGGGTCTGAAGTAATAGAGAATAATATCGAAATAAATGATCCTGTTTTCATTTTTAATGATAATAATTTCTTAATAGCCGATTTAAATAAAAATGAGTCTTCCGTTATTAAAAAGTTTTATAAGAATTCGGACATAAAAAAAGGATATGTTGACTTGTCGAATGAACAGTATGTTATTTATTCGCAGGATATAGAAAAGATAGAAAACTATAAAAATTTAAAAGGACACTTTAACAAATATAAAGGCATACTGTTAGATAGAAGAGAGGTTAAGAATGAAAAAATAAGATGGTTCGATTTGTGGTGGCAGAGAGATAAACAAATTTTCGAAAGTGAAAAATTAGTCACTTCCAGAAGATCAAAACAAAATCGCTTTGCGTATGAAAACCTTAAGAGATACCCGCAATCCGATATTACAATCATCACTAAAAAAGAAGGCACGCAGGAAAACCTGAAATATCTGCTGGCTTTGTTAAACTCATCTTTGCTGAACGATTGGTACGGCAAAAACACAAAGCTAAAAGGCGATATGCGAGAATATTACTATACACCGCTTTCAAAAGTGCCTATCAAAAAAATTAATTTTAAAGACAAAGACGAAAAACTTGTCCATGATATTTTAGGTGGGATATATTCTCCAATTCAAATAGAAAAGAAAGGATACAAGTTTGACTCCGTAAGCAACACATGGATAAAGAGCAAGGGGCTTGCTGATTTTTTTATGGAGATTAAAAAAGAATTATACGAACTTCAAAAAAGCGGTTTTATCTTCGATCCGGAATCTTTAATAACATATAAAAATATGATTAAAGTTGATTATACAACTTTATGCTCTTCGGAAATAACAAAGCATATTAATAAAGAAATTTTAGAAGACATTTCATTCTTCGAATCGATATTAGGCACGAATAAAAATTTAGACGACCTGAACACAATTGAAAAGGAAATGTTTGAAAAAACTATTAACGAGTGTGAGTTCTATTTTAGAACACAACGCAAAGATTTTATTATTAAAAATGTTATATCAAGCAACAGCGATTCATTATTCCCGGATGAAACAGAGTTAAAAGAGTATGGGTTCAACTTTTTAATTACTCTAAAAACCGAAGATAACGGCAAGTTGGTGATAGAAGCAAAAGACAGAAACAAAGCACAGGAATTAGTAGAAAGAATAAAAGAACTTTTAAATAAAAAACCAACCATTGACTGGAATGATATTAAAAATATTCCTTTTACTAATTCTAAAATAGAAAAGTTTATCGATGAGAAAAAAGAATATATTTATCGAGCGTTACTTCCGTTGAATAATAAAGTAGAAAAAGGATTGAAAGAAATTTTTGAGACTAACGACAAGAAGTCCTTTGCAAAAATAAAAAACATTCATTATCTGCAAAAGCTTATCGATTATTATGTCGAATGGTTATACGCAAAAGAAAGTTAACCTGTCTCCGTTCGAAAAAAATTAATAATTTATCTTATGTAAAATAGAGAGATGACATCTTTTATAAGTTTACGGTATTTCATTTTAAGCTACTCCTATATAATGTAATAATAAGACAATAGCACGCAGATGACGCTGATTAAGCAGATCAGCGCTGAACCATTAAATCTGCGTAATCAGCGTTCTATTCCCGATTTCTATTTTTGGTTGTTATCAATCCACTTTGCTGCTTCTTTAGCGAAGTAAGTGAGAATCATATCTGCTCCGGCGCGTTTAATTGCGATGAGCGATTCGATCATTACACGCTCTTCGTCTATCCAGCCGTTTTGTCCTGCCGCTTTTATCATAGAATATTCACCGCTAACCTGATATGCCGAAGTGGGCATTTCGAATCGTTGCTTAACTTCTCTTATAACATCAAGATAAGGTCCGGCTGGTTTAACCATTACAATGTCTGCGCCTTCTTCAATGTCTGCTTCCACTTCGCGTATTGCTTCGTTGAAGTTGGCAATATCCATTTGGTGTGATCTTCTGTCACCGAAAGACGGTGCGGATTCTGCCGCATCGCGGAATGGACCGTAATAGCCGGAGGAATATTTTGCAGCGTAGCTCATTATCGGAATGTAAGTATACCCTTTGTAATCGAGCGCCTTGCGTATTGCAAAAACTCTTCCGTCCATCATATCGGAAGGAGCAACCATATCTGCGCCTGCTTCTACATGCGATACAGCTTCTTTTGAAAGCACGGCAATTGTTTCATCGTTAAGTATTTTATCTCCGGAAAGAATTCCGCAGTGTCCGTGCGAGGTATATTCGCACAAGCATACATCGGTAATTATTAACAAATCATTCACTTTTTCTTTTATTGCGTGAATCGCTTTTTGAACTATTCCGTGCGGATCATAAGCTTCCAATCCTTCGGGGTCTTTGTGCTCGGGTATTCCAAAAAGTATAATTGCCGGTATGCCGAGGTGTTTTACTTCTTTACATTCTTCAACCAGGGTATCGATTGAATGTTGAAACACTCCCGGCATCGACTTTACCGGGTTCTTCACATTTTCTCCCGGCACAACGAACAGCGGGTAAATTAAATCGTTCTTCGATAGTGCTGTTTCCCGGACCATATCTCTAACGACGGGGTTGTAACGAAGTCTTCTGAATCTTTTAAAGTTGAACTTATTTTCCATTATTACTCCTTATTTCT
>BDSV01000083.1 GCA_002898075.1 bacterium BMS3Abin03 | reverse complement strand
CGGCTCGGCTTTGGCGGGAAAATAACTGCCGTTCCGATTGTTGCCCCGAATACAGAATGGGTAAATCCCTGGTTAGAAAAGCTAAAAGTTTTACAGTGATTATTTTGTCTCTTTTGTTGTAGCTCTCTCAAAATTATTAATTTTTATGTTACGGTTATCTTAGAAGTAGTAATTATTAAACTGTCATTCCCACGTAAGTGGGAATCTAACTTACAACTAAGATTTCAGATTCCCTTTTACAAGGGAATGACACCGGGGGTTCTAAACTTTAAAGATAATGCTAATTGAATAAGGTGTTTGTTATTAACTTTTTATACAGTTTTTAAAATTTAAATGTTAAACTCAGGCATCTTAGCAATTTACTTTTAGAAGAGAAATAATTCATATAAACTCAAAACAAATTTTCTAATTTATAATTTCTAATTATTAACTGATTCCATGTACATTTTAGGAATATCGGCATTTTATCACGACAGTGCGGCATGCCTCGTTAAAGATGGTGAGATAATTGCTGCTGCACAGGAAGAACGATTTACGCGTAAGAAACATGATTTCCGTTTCCCAACACACGCTGTTAATTTTTGTTTGAATTTTGAGGGAATAAAAATCGAAGATGTTGAAATTGTTACATTTTATGATAAGCCCTTCCTCAAATTTGAGAGATTACTCGAAACATATCTTACTTACGCACCGGTTGGAATTAAATCATTTCTTAAAGCGATGCCTTTATGGATAAAAGAGAAATTGTGGATGAAAGACCTAATCAAAAATGAACTTGGTTATAGCGGTAAAGTTCTTTTTCCCGAGCATCACGAATCTCATGCTGCCTCGGCATTTTTTCCGTCTCCGTTCAGGGAAGCTGCAATTCTTACAATGGATGGAGTGGGTGAATGGACAACTTCAAGCTACGGTGCCGGTGAGGATAATAAAATTGAACTTTTTGCCGATATTAAATTTCCGCATTCATTGGGACTTCTCTATTCGGCTTTTACTTATTACACTGGCTTTAAAGTCAATTCCGGTGAGTATAAAGTAATGGGGCTTGCGCCTTACGGCGAACCGAAATACAAAAAATTAATTTATGATCATTTGGTCGATGTAAAAGAAGACGGTTCATTCAGGATGAATATGGATTACTTTAACTACTGTGCCGGTTTAACTATGACGAATAAAAAGTTTAACATGTTATTTGGCGGACCGCCGAGAAAACCGGAAAGCAAATTGACTCAAAAAGAAATGGATATTGCCCGTTCTTTGCAGGAAGTAACGGAGGAAATAGTGATGAAGCTGGGTAATCATGTTTACAGGGAAACCGGGCTGAAAAATCTCACACTTGCGGGCGGAGTTGCACTTAACTGTGTAGCTAACGGAAGATTACTCCGTGAAGGTCCTTTCGAAAATATTTGGATTCAACCGGCGGCGGGAGATGCAGGCGGTGCGCTTGGTGCTGCATTGATGGCTTGGTATGCTTACCTCGGCAATAAACGAACAGCGGATGATAATAATGATTTTCAAAAAGGTTCTTATTTAGGTCCCGATTTTTCTAACGGTACAATCACATCGTTTATTAATAAAAATAATTATAAAGCAGTAAAGCTCGATGAGGGCGATCTTATTAAAAAAATTTCCGGTTTAATTGCAGACGAAAAAGTGATCGGCTGGTTTCAGGGAAGAATGGAATTCGGACCCCGTGCTTTGGGTGCAAGATCAATTATTGGTGATGCACGATCGTCCGGGATGCAATCGGTAATGAACTTGAAAATCAAATTCAGAGAAAGTTTTAGACCGTTTGCCCCATCGGTTTTAGCAGATAAAATTTCTGAATATTTTGATGCAAATTATGCAAGCCCTTATATGCTTTTGGTAGCTGATGTTAAAAAGGAGCGGAGAAAAAGGTTAGCGGAAGCTGATGAGAAGCTAACCGGGTTTGATAAAAGAAATGTTATACGATCGGATATTCCGGCAATCACTCATGTCGATTACTCTGCAAGACTTCAAACCGTGCACCCGGAAACAAATCCGCTTTATTACAAATTGATAAAACAGTTCGATGAAGATCAGAATTGTGCGCTAATAATAAATACGTCGTTCAACGTGCGCGGCGAACCGATAGTCTGTACTCCCGAAGATGCATATAAGTGTTTTATGCGAACTAATATGGATTACCTCGTTCTCGGTAATTTTCTTTTAGATAAAAAGGATCAAATTTCATTTGGTGAAGAAAATAATTGGAAGGAAGAATTCGAGCTTGATTAAATTATGCTAAAAGAAGAAATTAAAAATATTAAAGAGAGTAGAAGGGACTTAAGAAAATTCGGGCTGACAGTTGGAATTGTATTTGTACTTATCGGTATTGTGCTTTTTATTCTTGAGAAACCAGCTTCATATTATATCGGCGGGATAGGTTTTACATTAATTTTGAGCGGTGTTTTCTTTCCAAACATATTAAAACCGGTAAATAAGGTTTGGATGACTTTTGCGCTTATTTTGGGTTGGTTCATGTCGCGGGTAATTTTGATAATTTTGTTTTATCTTGTGCTTACGCCCATCGGATTAATTGCAAAATTATCCGGTAAGCATTTTTTAGATTTGAAAATAGATAAAGAGCGAACATCTTATTGGGTTAAAAGAAAGAAAACGAGTTCGACGAAAATTGATTTGGAAAGACAGTTTTAAAACTTATTACTTATTTAATTTATTTTTGCCACGAAGGCACGAAGACACAAAGGGGCACAAAGGATAGGAAAGTGAAGAAGTATAAACCATTATCAGTTGAAGAAGAGATGGTTGGGAAAATTATAGTGAACGCAGCTTATAAAGTGCATACAAATTTAGGTCCCGGATTGCTTGAAAAAGTATATGAAATTGCACTCGCTTATGAATTAGAAAAAGCATGATTAAAAGTAGAAAGGCAATTAGATATTCCAATAGTTTATGATAATATAGTATTCGATGAGGGATTGCGGTTAGACTTATTAGTAGAGAATTTGGTAATATGTGAAATTAAAGCTGTCGACCTTGTCAATCCTGTTTGGTCGGCGCAAGTTTTGAGTCATTTAAAACTTACTAATAAAAGATTAGGATATTTAATTAATTTTAATGTCACATTAATTAAAGACTGTATAAAAAGATTTATAATTTAACTTTGTGTAACATAGAGTCTTAGTGTCTTAGTGGCAATTGATAATGCTGTAATAATTTGTAAACAGGCTTAAACAAAAAAAGATAACGTAAATGAGTAAACTTTCAACACTTTCGGAGTTGTGGCAATTCTTAAGAGTAAGGAAGAAATGGTGGCTCGCACCGATTTTAATTTTCTTACTGCTGCTTGGCGGACTGATAGTTATTACGCAGGGTTCGGCACTGGCACCGTTTATTTATACAATATTTTGAAATGGCTGATAAAGAAAAAATAAAGATAGAAAAGAAAAAGAAGCGAATACCCGTTCCGAAAAAACCGCCTAAAGTAGAAAAGTCAAAGAAAGCGTACGACCGTAAAAAAGAAAAAGAAAAAAGAAAAAAATCTTTGGAAGAAGAATAACCCGCCATGCCCAAAGCTTCCATCATAGCAGCTTTCTACAACAGGATAGATTATTTGAAGCTTGTGCTTGCCGGATTTGAAAGACAAACAGAAAAAGATTTTGAACTCATCATTGCCGACGACGGCTCGACACGGGAAGCAGTTATTGAAATTGAAAAGTTGTCTTCGTCTCACAGCTTTCCCATTGTGCATCTCCGGCACGAAGATAAAGGTTTCCGCAAAAATAAAATATTAAACAAAGCCATATCGTCAGCAAATTCAGATTATCTGATTTTCATCGATGCAGACTGCATACCGCATTCAAAATTTGTTGAGGAACATATAACGAATTCTGTACCTGGTTGTTGTCTAACCGGAAGACGCGTAAACCTTTCGAAAAAAATCACTTCGATAATTACACCGGAAAAAATAAAAAATGGGTTCCTTGAAAAGAAGATGATTCTACTTATCAAAGACGGATTATTCGGGAAATCGTATTACGTTGAAAAAGGATTCTATTTTAAAAGCAGCTTCTTACGAAAAATCTTTAATAAAAAAAACAGGGGAATGCTTGGTTGTAATTTCTCCCTTAATAAAATTGATATGCTTGCCATAAACGGATTCGACGAAAGATACGAAGCGCCTTCAATTGGGGAAGACAGCGATGTTCAGTATCGGCTGGAGCTGAACGGTGTAAATATTATTTCAGTTAACCACATTGCTGTGCAATATCATCTTTATCATGAACTTCAGGAACGACCCCAGAAAAATCTGGATCTGTTTAAAAAGGTTAAAGAAAAAAAACTCGCTTTTACAAATTTCGGAATCGAAAAAAAGTAGCACGATATTTGTGCTATACCTAATTAATACAGGCAAATTAGCAATTATAAACGAATAATATCAGGAAATTTAAAAATAATTCTAAAAATACTTGCATTGTATTGATTCAAACTTTATGTTTCGAGACATATTTTCATTTTTACCTAAATAACTAAGGCAATTTATGTTAGATGATATAGATATTAAGCTTTTGAAGACATTGCAGCAAGAAGGACGAACAAAAAGAAATCAACTTGCAGAGCTTGTTGGTCTTTCGGTTCCATCTGTCAGCGATAGGTTAAAAAAGCTTGAAGAAAATAAAATTATTGAGGGTTATTATGCAAAAGTTAACCGCATAGCTTTTGGTTTGGATATTCTGGCTTATATTCATGTGATTATGGAATCATCGAAACACTATAAAAGTTTGATTACACGTGTAGATAAAAAACCCGAGATATTGGAATGTCATTCGGTTTTGGGGAAAGGGTCACATCTTATTAAAGTGCTTGTAAAAAATACCGAAGCGCTAGAAAAACTTTTAGGAGAAATTCAATCCTGGCCCGGGGTAATTTCTACAAGAACTACTTTCGTTCTATCTACAATTAAAGAAACAACTGCAATAAATATTTAATTAATAATAACAGGAAGTAAAAAATGGCAACTAAAGAAACACCGGTTGATAAAGTATTGAAATTTATAAAGTCTAACAAGATCAAGTTTGTCGATTTGAAATTCATGGACTTTCCCGGGCAATGGCAGCATTTTACTGTTCCTACTACGGAAATCGATAAAGATTCGTTTAAGGACGGGTTCGGTTTTGACGGTTCTTCAATCAGGGGCTGGAAATCTATAAATGAAAGCGATATGCTTATAATTCCAGATCCTGCTACAATGTTTTTAGATCCGTTCATCGAATTGCCAACAATTAGTTTAACCTGTAATGTACACGAACCCGCAACGAAAGAAAGATACACAAGATGCCCGAGGAGTATTTCACAAAAAGCAGCAGAATATCTGAAATCAACAGGCATTGCCGATACGGTTTATTTCGGTCCGGAAGCGGAATTTTTTATTTTTGATGATGTTAGGTTCGATTCACAGCCGAATACTAGTTATTATTTTGTCGACTCCGTTGAAGGAAGATGGAACAGCGGCAGGGAAGAGAATCCGAACCTCGGGTACAAACCGCGCTATAAAGAAGGATACTTCCCGGTTCCTCCGACTGATTCATTGAATGATTTACGAAACGAAATGGTTCTTAACTTAATGAACTCGGGAATTAATGTTGAAGCGCAGCATCACGAAGTTGCCAGCGGCGGGCAGTGTGAAATCGATTTACGTTTTGCACCTTTGGTAGTAGCTGCAGATCAACTTTTGATGTTTAAATACATCGTGAAAAATACTGCTAAACAACATGATAAATCGGTTACTTATATGCCTAAACCGATACAGGGAGATAACGGAAGCGGGATGCACGTTCATATGAGTTTGTGGAAAAAAGGTAAGCCGCTGTTTGCAGGGGCTGGCTATGCAGGGTTAAGCGAATTAGCTTTGTATTTTATCGGGGGAATTCTGAAACATGCAGCATCACTACTCGCATTTTCTAATCCTACTACCAACTCGTATAAAAGGTTAGTCCCGGGATTTGAAGCGCCGGTAAACCTTGCGTATTCTCAGAGGAATAGAAGTGCTGCGGTAAGAATTCCGATGTACTCGGCAAATCCAAAATCAAAACGGGTCGAGTTCAGATGCCCAGATCCGTCAGCCAATCCTTACCTTGCTTTTTCAGCAATGATGATGGCAGGATTAGACGGAATTACTAATAGGATTGATCCCGGGGAACCATTGGATAAGGATATTTATGACCTTCCGCCTGAAGAGTTGAAGAATGTTCCTTCGACTCCCGGAAGCCTGGAAGAAGCACTAAAAGCGTTAGCCGATGATCATGAGTATTTACTAAAAGGCGATGTGTTTACAGAGGACGTGATTGAAACATGGATCAATTATAAAATAGAAAAAGAAATAAAACCGATGGCATTACAACCGCATCCGTTCGAGTTCGGTTTGTATTATGATGTTTAGATGTGCGGTTTATGCAGGGCTGTTTCAAAAGTGAAAATTCTTAGTGAATCTCGGAGTCTTTGTGACAAATAAAAGTTTTGTATATCAAATGAATTCGTTGCGTCAGCCACAAAATCTCTAAAACACAAATGTTCGCAATATTCTTTTTTGGCAGTCCCGTATATCTTTGTTCTATTTCCAGAATAATTTATACAATTTAACGGTTCTCGGAAGCGAATCATTTATTCCGAAACCGCCTATTTTTTTTGTGAATAAAATTGTTCTGTTAGTTTTACGGGGTATAATTTCATCCGGTTTAAAGCCTCCTCTTAAAATAATATAATCGGGCTTCTTGGTTTTTACATAATCATAACTGCTTTTAAACTTAAATCTTGAGTCATCAACCAAACCTGCAAAATCATAAACCTTTGCACCGGAATAGCAGCCGATTATTCCTACATCGGTTAATGCCACTGTTGTTTTCCTGTTTCCCGAATCCTTTTTTATGATTAATGCCATTTCTTTGTAAGTAGTTTGGAATCCTTTTACAAATTCGTTGCTTGCGGGTTTCACAACTTTGAATGTAATTAAACCGTACCCAACGATAGCTGCAGAAAGATAAACGGATAAGAATAATAATTTGATGCGCGCACTAAAGTAAAACCTTATCCTGTCAAACAATGTTGCACTAATAAGAATAACAAAGGGCACCAGGATTAATGAATACCGTGATATTACGGTTACATCTTTTAGAATATAAAAAAGATAAAAACCCGACACCCACAAAAAAGGCAGCAGCAGTCTGCCCTTCCTAATTGCCGCAAAATATTCAGTTATAAATTTTGAGTTACGTGCATTGCTTTTCCGGTAATAAATTACGGCAAATAATAAAAGAACGACAAGTATAATTTCCGGAAGATTTCCTGCGGCAAACAATTTGAGCGTTCTAACGGTGTGTTCGAATGTTAAACCGAATAAGCTGCCACCTGCCTTTGCTAAATATGTGTTTGGAATAATTGTTCCGAAATAAAAGTATGAAAACAGAAGCCAGCCAGAAATAAAAACGAAGGAAATAAGAGCGGAAATAAATAAGTCTTTCCAGCGATCCGGGAATGCAAAAAAAGAGTAAACTATAAAGATAAATAAGAATCCTAAAAATTCGGGTCTTATTAATATTGCAAGACCGAATATAAGTCCGCCGGAATACCAATTAAATTTGCTCTTTTGCTCGTCGAATAAAATGTAAATCAGCAGCAACAAACTCATCGCAGCCGATACTTCCATTCCGCTTAAAGCCCACCGAAGAAAGAAAGAATTAAATGCAAGCGAAACTATGGCAACAAATGCGATTTTCCTTTCGATTTTATTATTAGCCAAAGCAATGTATAAAAGATAAATTGTAGTAAAGCTGAAAAATGAGCTTAACACTCTCACAGCAGTTTCCGGAGTGAAAAATAATTTAGTAAGAATCGCACCGAGTATAACCCAAAGCGGCGAAGTAGATCCGTAAGTTTTTGTTCCCGCAAATGAAAATCCTTTACCGGCAGCCAAATCCTTAATAAAACCGATATGGATAAAAGTATCATCACCAAGGAATTTCGGATAGAGAAGATATGCCAACAAGACACTTCCGAGTGCAATGAAAGAAACAATTATTTTGTCTTTTTTATTCAGAGCGCGCTAATCCGGTTAAGTTAATAAATCGAATAATTTCAAATATAATTTAGAAAACTTCAATCAAAAAATTGTAAAAGACTGCCTAAAAGATCCTGATCTTTGTGTTATTCCAGTGGAAACTTGATTGCCGATAGGCAGGCGGGAATCTAAAACCGTTAGAACAATTTAGATTTACACTATCCCCGATAAACCGGGATGAATGACAAAGAAGTAAAAATTACTTTGGAGGCATCCTTTTTATTTAAGTTATAACCAGATATCCAAACACGGTAATTCTTCATTATTTTAGATTAACGCGGGTCCAGATAGATTAAGAATAACGAACGTTCCATTTTAATTAAACAACAGGGGTTTTCCATCGTATAGAATGGTTATTAATTATACGATGTTATCGTATAACTTATATACTGGTTTATTTGATGAAGCTAAATACAGTGCCTGTTATTAATGATGAATTAAATGTTTTGTATTAAAGACGGACGGCTCGCTTTACAAATTAAGCTGTAGTCCAAACACAATAGTTCTTCTTCCAAAATAACTGTCTATGTTATATCTCTGGGAATAATCTTTGTTGTAACTGTAACCGAAAATATTATTAATGTCAAGAATGTTTATCCCCTCAAGGTAGAACACCGTAAAGTAATTATTAAAAAGCTGTGTTAAGTAAGTCAGTCGTAAATCAAGCCGCTGGTAGGTTGGATAGCGTGCGGAGTTTTTCTTTCCGTAAACCGGTTCATAAATATCGAGATCTGGAATATAGTTAGAACCGACAACCGGATTGAACGGTCTGCCTGTTGCATATTTGTAATTAATCCCGACCTGAAAAGATCGTGTGATATTATATTTCGCAATGAGTGTAAAGTTGTGAGTAATATCAAATGAACTTGAAGACAGGTTATTAAAATCCATCCATTTGCGTTTAGTATCTATCAAACCGTAAGAAAGCCAGCCGTCAATTATTCCGAATAAATTTCCTTTTAACATCACATCGATTCCTTTTGCAAAACCGTAGCCGTTATTGTTGTAGTTTAACTTTTCATCTTTTAACGGAAGATTCTTATAATCTTTATAGTATGCCTCGATTCTAAAATTATCGGTCTTATTAAATTTATAATCGATCGATGCAATGTAATGGATAGCTTTCATTGCGCCCAGCTTAGGGTTACCGTCTGCCGACGAATATAATCTCGGATCGGGATGCTGATGGAAAATTCCCCAACCCAAAGTAAAAGTTAATTTGCCGGTAATTTTATAACCCAGGTTTGCTCTTGGGTCTAACCATTTGAGTGAAAGCGGAGAGACAATGTCGCCTCTTAATCCGCCAACTATATAAAGATTAGAAAAACCTAAAACATCCGACAATTCAACTTCGGAATAAGCACCTGTTCTTGTTACATTAAAATCGGAATTGATAGCTTCACCGTTAGCATTATTTCGAAGGTCGTAATCTTCTGCAGGAATAGTTCCTTTGTAATTAACATATCTATATTCAACCTCAAACCCGGCTAAAAATTTTACGGACGATGATAGGATTGTCTCGGTATCATTTCGTAATTTCAGCCCGTTATCTTTGCGTGTTAAATCGAGGATTCCAAGTTTCCATTCACTGCGGTAAGCCGTTCTTGACAGACTTGTTTTAATTACCGTCTTATGAAACAGCACATCAGTTACTTGAAGATTTATAAGATTATTAGTAGAGTTTCCGTTGAACTCGTCAGTATAACCGGGCATGTTAACATTTACACCCTGCTCGTCGTTTGCAATCGTGCCGAATAGTTTTATTCTTCCCGTGGCGGAGTACTTATATATTAAGTTAGCGTTTACATCAGATGAAACAGGCAGCACCGTAAAGTCATCCAAACCGCCGTTCAACCAGAAGATAGGTTTAGTAAAACTTTGCCGCGCGTCAAATCTTATTCCGAGTTTTGAAGATGTGATGGGAATTTGTCCTGATATTTCTGCACTCGCCATCGATAACCCCACGAGGAAATCACGTGTATCGGGTTCATTTTTAGTTGATAATTCAAGCACACCGGACAGAGCGTTTCCGTACTTAGCAGAGAAACCGCCGCTCGAGAAAAATATTCCGTTTATAGCGTTCGTGTTTATATTTGAAAACAATCCGCCATAAGCCGATTCATAAGTATATGGATGATAAAGTGATGCCTGATCTAAAAGTGTAATAGTTTCATCAGGATCGCCGCCGCGCACATAAAGCTGTGCACTTTCGGAAACCTGTGTCATCCCCGGCAGGGTTTTTAATGCTTGAAATATGTCTGCAGCTCCGCCGGGTGTTGTTATAATATCCATAGAAGTCATCACAACGCCGTTATCTTTTTCTGTTCCGTATGAGCTTGCTGTAATTACAACCTGTTTTGTCGTTACAACCGAGTTTTCTAATTGAATTATTAATGGGCGGGAAAGGAGTGTATCAAGCAGAATATTTTGTTCGAACTTTTTATAACCAATTATACTTGCAACAATTTTAACATTTCCGCTCTTGCCTGTTGTAAATGTAAAT
>BDSV01000082.1 GCA_002898075.1 bacterium BMS3Abin03 | reverse complement strand
CGTTGAGCAACTACATTCAGGTCCACATCATCAGCTAATTTTAATGTTTGCACGTGGATTTTAAGAATTTCCACACGATCTTTTAAGTCGGGTTTATCAACTACAATTTGCCGATCGAATCTTCCCGCACGCAATAATGCTTTATCGAGTATTTCGGGTCTGTTGGTTGCAGCCATAACAATTACGCCGGATTTTGAATCGAATCCATCCATTTCAACGAGCAACTGGTTGAGCGTTTGTTCGCGTTCGTCGTGCCCGCCCATAACCATAGGTCCTCCCCGTGCCCGACCAATAGCATCGAGTTCGTCTATAAATATAATACATGGTGCCTGCTGCCTTGCCTGATCAAATAAATCGCGAACACGCGCTGCGCCGACGCCTACAAACATTTCAATAAAATCGGAACCGCTTATATTAAAGAAAGGTACGGCTGCTTCTCCCGAAACTGCTCTTGCCAGAAGAGTCTTACCCGTTCCCGGTGTTCCTACAAGCAGAACACCTTTCGGCATTCTTCCGCCGAGTTTTTGAAAATGCTGAGGGTCTCTTAAAAACTGAATTATTTCCTCGAGTTCCTGTTTTGCTTCGTCAACACCCGCAACATCTTTAAACGTTACCTTGGGCTGGTCGTTCGGATGGATATGAATTTTATTCGGACCGAGATTAAGAAAGCTTTTACCTGCTCCACCCATTTTCTTTGCAATAAACATCCAAATAAGTGCGATAAACAGGAACGGGAGTATCCAGTATAAAATTATGTTTGACAGCCAATCATTTTCTAATTTTACTGTAAATTTTACACCGTGTGCTTTTAATTCTTTGGCTAATGTTTCATCCGTTAGCGGAACAGTATAAAAATATTTTGGCTTACCGGTTTTTTTGTCCTTTATTTTCAGTTTCCCGAAAATCTCAGTTTTACTTACAATAACCGAATCCACCTGGTCTTTCTGCAGGTATTCCTGGAACTGGCTGTAAGGTATTTCTTCTTTTTGTTTTTGGAAGCTCGTTTGAAAGAAGTAAATAAATAATAACAATATCAGTACATACCAAACTAAAATATTCCACCGGCTTTTAGCCGGTTTAACTCCCGTCGGTTTGTTTATTTCAAGGTTTGGTTTTTTTTTGTTGGACATAAACTTAGTCTTTTTCATACTTCTCCACTACGTAAATATATATTAGATATAGTTATTACCCATCGGGTTTTAATATCCTAAAGCTTCCTATCGATTAAACGAAAGTTAATCAGTTTATAAATTTAAATTAATATTCTTAATATTTAAAGAATCAACCGAAGTTAAACTTTAATCATTGAGTTTTTCGAATTACTTATATATGTATCTACCCGTTTATCAGCTTCAGGTTCGTTCAGCCATTGATTACCGTCTAATAAATATTTGAACTGGTATTCTTTCCCTGCCTTAAGATCAATTGTAGTTGAATAAGAGCCGTCGGGTTCATTTTCAGTCATCCTGTTGGCGTGCGAATCCCAATTGTTAAAATCTCCCACAACGCTGAGTTCTTCGAAGTTAGCACCTATTTCTTTTGGAAGTGTAAAAGTTACGCGGCAGTTTTTTTTGTTTGCCGAATATTTTTTTCGCAGTGCCATAGCATCCTCCTTGTTTAAAAGTTTTATTACATCGGGTGTCACTACTTTTATTACAGGTTTATCGATTAAACCTTTTATTTTTTCCCTTCCAATATTTCCGGAAGCAGTTGCAACGACCCCCTTTTTTTATAACTCCTTCGTTTGCCGGTAATTTTAGACGATACAAATCGCTATAAGTTATTATTTCATCAACTTAATTTTTCAGGATGAAATAAAATATCACAGCATTATCCTTTTATTAGATAAATTTAAAGGATAAAAGATTTAAAATACTTCAGTTCCGGAATAATTCTACGATTTATTTTTTTTGAATTATATCTTTTATACGCATCAGCCGGTTGATGTTATCCCTCTCAACTTCTTCCAGCTTCATTTTAATAAACCTGATTTGATCCTGAATTTGCGGAATTAATAAATATCCCAATGCGTTTACTCTGCGGCGTGTAACTTTTATTTCGCGCTCGAGTAATTCGATTTGTCGTTGAAGCTGCGCCAGGTTTATTAAGCCGGGAAGTGAATCTTTTAATTTTTTAATAGAGCTGTCAATATCCGAGTTCGTTTCATCGAAACCGTAAGGCGGGATATCCAATTCGGGTCGGATATGAAATACCGGTATCCGCAGGTTCAGCAGATGCTTTTGTTTTTCATCTGTTGCCGTGCGAATTGCAGGAGAAGCAAGCAATGTGTATTCGTACTGATCACGCAGCATACCGGTGCCTAAAATAAATGAAGTGTAAATTGAATTTAATTTTGAGCTGACAATTTTTTTTATTTGCAGATATTCGTCATTCGTCGTTCTATGAACCTGCATAAGCTCATCTAATTTATGCTTTAAAAGAGTGTGCCCGCGCTTAGCCGTTCCCAGCCGCTTTCGCAGCTTCATCAAAACCATTCTATTTGCGTGTGCATTCTTCTGCATTGTTCAGTTCTATTTATTTGTTGCTTTGCCTGTAATATTTTTCAATATATTTATCGCTTATTCTCTTGAGAAACGGTTTTGGCAGCATAGAAATTAATTTCCAGCCGATGTTTAATGTTTCTTCGATACTGCGGTTGCTTCCTTTACCCTGATGGATAAACTTATGTTCGAACTGTTCTGCAAAATCGAAGAAAAGATGATCTTCTTCCGATAAAGCTTCTTCGCCTAAAATTACGGTTAGTTCTCTTGCTTCCAGCCCGCGAGCATAAGCCGCAAACAACTGGTTGGCAAGGTCTGCATGGTCTTCGCGGGTTTTTCCTTCGCCTATTCCTTTATCTCTTAATCTTGATAAAGAAGGTTGAACATCTACCGGTGGATAAATACCTTTTTTATGAAGTGAACGGGAAAGAATTATCTGACCTTCTGTAATGTAACCGGTTAAATCGGGTATTGGATGAGTTTTATCGTCTTCGGGCATAGTTAAAATAGGAAACATCGTTATCGAACCGTTCTTGTTTTTAATTCTTCCGGCACGCTCATAAAGAGAAGAAAGGTCGGTGTACAGGTACCCGGGGTATCCGCGTCTTCCGGGAACTTCTTTTCTTGCGGATGAAATTTCCCGTAATGCTTCGCAGTAGTTTGTCATATCGGTGAGAATAACCAGCACGTGCATATCCATTTCGAAGGCGAGATATTCTGCTGCTGTTAGTGTCATTCTCGGTGTAGCAATTCTTTCAATTGCAGGATCGTTAGCAAGATTCAGGAAGAGCACCGATCTTTCCAAAGCACCGGAATCCTGAAAACTATCGATAAAGAACTGAGATTCTTCAAATGTTATTCCCATCGCACCGAACACAACGGCAAATTTTTCTTCATCACCTAAAACTTTTGATTGTTTTGCAATCTGCGCCGCAAGTTCGTTATGTGGTAAACCGGAACCTGAAAAGATAGGAAGTTTTTGACCGCGAACTAATGTGTTCAATCCGTCTATTGTTGAAATACCGGTTTGAATAAACTCCGAAGGATAATCTCTTGCATAAGGATTTATCGGGTTGCCGTTTATATCGAGATAGCTGTCGGTAACTATCGGCGGGGCGCCGTCAATCGGGGCGCCCTGCCCGTTAAATATTCTTCCCAAAAGATTGGGCGATACGCCTAACTGTAATCCGTGACCGACGAAGTGAAACTTCGCATCGCCTAAGTTTATACCGCTGCTGCCTTCAAAAAGCTGGATTAAAACTTTATTGCCGTCAACTTCAAGCACATTACCATGCTGCATAACGCCGTTCGATTCGATTTCGACAAGCTCCTGGTATTTTATCGGTTCCTTTACTTCAACTAATACAAGCGGTCCCTGTATGTCTGTTGCGGATTTATATTGTTTTTTCATTTTAAAATTTTTTTAATAATTATTATCCGGTTTTTAATTATTCCTTTTCGGGTATTTCAGTTCCTTTATTTGTCAGAAGCTCAGAAAGCTGTTTTGATATTTCTTCAATCAGGTCGTCATATTTGTCTAACTTATCGGGCGATAAATATTTAGCTGCCGCAATTTCTTCCAGGACTAACAGCTTGGCTATGTCGTCGAGATCGGCGCCTTTCTTCAAAGCCTCTTTAGCTTCTTTATGAAAATGAAGTATTATTTTAAGAAGCGAAAACTGTTTTTTAAGAGAAGTATAAGAATCATCTTTATGAAAAGCGTTCTGATGCAGGAAATCCTCTCTCAATGATCTTGCAGTGCGGAGAATAAGCTGCTGATTTGCGGAGAGCGATTCCAACCCGACCAGCCGGACAATTTCCTTTAGTTCATCTTCTTCCTCGAGAAGTTTTATTGCCAGGTTTTTTTCGTTTACTGCTTTCCTGCCGATTTCATCCTCGAGGTATTTGCTTAATGCAGTATCATACAACGAATAACTTGTCAGCCAGTTGATAGCAGGGAAGTGGCGTTCATAAGCCAACCTGTCGTCGAGACTCCAGAAAACTTTTACTACTCTCAGCGTTGCCTGAACAACGGGATCGGAAAGATCGCCGCCGGGAGGGGAAACCGCACCGATAATTGAAATCGATCCTTCCCGGTTGCCGCTGCCGAGGCAGGTAACTTTTCCTGCTCTTTCGTAAAACTCAGCCAGCCGTGAACCAAGATAAGCGGGATAACCTTCTTCACCGGGCATCTCTTCGAGCCGTCCGCCCATTTCACGTAAAGCTTCAGCCCAGCGTGAAGTTGAATCTGCCATAACTGCAACATCATAACCCATATCGCGGTAATATTCTGCGATAGTAATTCCGGTGTAAATTGAAGCCTCGCGTGCGGCGACGGGCATGTTGGAAGTATTGGCAATTAAAATTGTTCTTTCCATCAATGGTTTGCCTGTATGCGGATCGATCAGTTTGGGAAATTCCTGAAGCACGTCTGTCATTTCATTGCCGCGCTCACCGCAGCCGATGTAAACTATTACATCTGCGTCAGCCCATTTTGCAATTTGGTGCTGTACAACGGTTTTACCGCTTCCGAACGGACCCGGCACACAAGCTGTTCCGCCTTTTGCCAATGGGAAAAATGTATCGATTACTCTTTGTCCTGTTATAAGCGGCTTATCGGGTGACAGCCGGTTTTTAAAATGTCTCGGCATACGTACGGGCCATTCCTGTACCATTGTAATCCCGGAGTTTCCGTTAGCAGTTTCTACCTCCGCAATCGTTTCCATAATTGTGTATTCGCCTTCGGGTTTAACGGAAATAACTTTCCCGTTTTTTATATGGGGCGGCAATAATATTTTATGTGTTATAACTTCCGATTCGGGAACCTCGGCAAGTATATCACCGGCAGAAATATTCTGACCATTTTTAACTTTCGGAATGAAACGCCATTTTTTGTTATGATCGAGTCTCGGGGCAGTTGCACCGCGCGTAATAAAATCGCCGAATTTATCTCTTAAGGTATTCAGCGGGCGCTGAATTCCGTCGTATATCGAACCGATCAACCCCGGACCGAGAATAACACTTAACGGCTGATTCAAGCTTACTACAGGTTCAGCCGGTCCGATGCCAGCGGTCTCTTCGTAAACCTGTATGTATGCCAGCGAACCATGTAGTTCAATAATTTCGCCGATAAGATTTTTCTCCCCCACCCTTACCACATCGTTCATTCTTGCGCCGCTCATCTGTTCGGCTACAACCAAAGGACCGGATACTTTTACAATTTTACCTTCTGCCATATTAGTTCCTATTTAACTGCTTCATTAGTAATAAATTGCCTGCTTCCCATTCCGGGAATAATAACAATAACCGCATTTGTTGTTTGCTTTATTCCGCCCAGTTCTTCTTCAATATTTTTTGTGAGGTTATCCGATATAAAAATAATGGAATAATCCTGTTTCGATTTTTCAATTATCATTTCCAATGCTTTTTGTTCGTTAGTAATTTCAACATCAAAATCCGTTAGTTGAAAAACATCGGCGGTGTATTGATCTGCTATGACTGCGATTTTACTCATACCCGATTCTCAATCTCGATTTTATCGAAGCTTCCGGCAGCCCGATATACTTTGCCGTTAAAATTGTATGAATATTTTTCATTTCCTGAATTGAAATCCACAGGTAAGCAATCAAAGGTTCCACACCGAAAGATGTAAATTCAGTGAGCTTACAGAATTCACTCAGAAAATCATCGGCTAATTTTTCTACAAGCCAAAGCTCACCGGTCGATTTATAATGCTCCAGTCCGTTTTTTAAAGAATCGCCGTAAGCGGTAAACTGAAGTTTATCGATAGTCGTTTCAATATTGTTTTTTAGAACAGACTCGAAAAACATTTTGTCCAGTGTTCCGTCTTCCGGGAAGAGATCCCATTCTATTTTGTCTCCAGGATTCCATTCTTTTAGCCGGAGGGTGCTTAATAAGTTTGCAAGATCAATCCTGAAGGTAATAAATTTTTTCAGGTAAAGGATCCTGCTTTCATCAAAAACATTTTTAATATTTTCAAGGAAAAATTTTTCAATCAGCATCTCCAGTCTGTACAGCTTTTGATATTGCTGATAATCGCTGTTGACTTTTGCATAAATTACTTTAAGCGAATCGGGCAGAAGTTTATTTTGTTCTGCAGCGGTAATGAAATTCTGAAAATCTATTATTCCAAGATCAGAGTATTTTGCTTCCCGTTTTGAAGCCGATAATTTAATCTTCAGATATGTTTTAAGATTATTCAAATCGTTGCGCAGAAGAATAGCTTTAACAAATTTCTGCTCGATGCTTAAATCATAAATTGTGCGGTGGCGTTTTAAAATTGTTTCGGTTAAAGCTTGTTTCAATGATGCGGGACTATCCACTTTAATCAGGGTTTCAAAATAATCCGTACTGCGAAGTTCATCCAAAACGCCCCGCCAGTCCTCTCTTTCAGCCATGCGGTTAAGCTTGTGCCCGTTAAGCAGACTCCTTTCCAGTGCGCGAACATTTGCAACGGCGCTTGCGTACTTTTCGTCTTCACTGAATTGCGTTATGTTAAAATCGAACAGCGCCATTGTAACTACCCGGTATTATTAAAAAGTATTTCTGATATTTTGGTTAACCACTTTTGTTCTATTTCTTTCAGCAGGTCTTCAAACGTAACTACAATTTCATAACCCGGATGCTTTAGAATAAAACCGCCGTTGAAATCAGTGTTTTCAAATTTGAAGACAAGACTGCCGTTAAGTCCTTTGCTTTTGAGTGAATTATTTATTTCCTGCTGCCACTTAACTTCCAATTTGTCTTTATCTTTTTCAGAAAAAACAATTTGTTCATCACCCGTTTCACATGCAGTTAAGATTTTTTTCTTCAGCCAGTGCTTATAAGTTTTATCATCGATATTTTGTAATTTCTTTAATGATTCGTTAAAGACCTGCCGGCCAATTTCTTTTTTAAAGTTTAATATCTTATTGCGCGATTCCAGCTTTGCTTTCGAAATCTTTTGATTGGCTTCCCGCGTACATTTATCTATCGAATCATCATAAAATTTCTTCGCTTCCGCTTCAGCCGCTGTTTTGGCATCATTTAAAATTCTTTTGGCTTGTGTGGCTGCCTCCTGTGTAATACGATTAGCTTCTTCTTCAGCTTTGCTGCGGATAGTTTTCAGCAGGTCTTCAAGCGCCATTATACTTTTACTCCGAACAATATAAAAATTGAGATAAGCAGACCGAGCACAGCATAAAATTCAACGAACACAGCCATTACCAGCGCTTTGCCAGAATCTTCCGGTCTTTTAACAGTTAAGCCAACACCGGCAGTGCAAACCTTTCCCTGGTAAATTGCTGTAAGTCCGCCGATACCCACGGGCAAACCAGCAATCAGTAAGCTTAAACCTTGTGCGGTAGTAAGTGCTGCGAGGGTTCCCGTAATTATTCCGATCTTTTGTAAGATGAGAAACCCGATAACGAATCCATAAATACCCTGCGTTCCCGGCAGTGCAAGCAGTACAAGAAAACGACCGAAATTTTTTGGGCTTTCTGCCATTGCTCCCGAGCTTGCCTGTCCCACATAACTAATTCCCATTGCAGATGACAAGCCGGATATAGCAACTGCAATGGCTGCACCGACTAACGCATAAACAATTCCGTAGTTCATAGCGTCTCCTGTTCTTTAATTTTTGTGTATTTTAAATTTAACTTAAATGGTTCGAACGGTTCGCCGCCGCCTTCATAAAACTTTCCGAAGAACTCGACAAACTGGAGTCTCGATGTATGAATAAACCCGCCGAGTGCATTAATAACTATATTCATTAAATGACCGGCAACTAAAATTACCGGCATCAAAATATAACCCAGGTAAGGGATGCCGAGTGTCAATTCTGCAAGAAAGTTTACAACCCCGGCAATCACTCCCGTTGCAAGACCCAAAGCAAACAAACGGGCGTATGATAAAATATCGCCGAGCAATCCGGATACCTGGTAAAGCGAGAAAAGCCCAAGCCCGAACCTTCCCCAAATACTTTTCGAACTTCTGCCGGCAAAAAGTAAAATCACTGCTCCCGCCGCTATCATTAAAATGTACCCGATGTTTGAAAGCAAAGCTACATCTACGGCTGAAGCCGTTCCGAGCATTACCACACCCAGTAATATTGCAAGCCACGGCGCCTGGTCTAAAAATGCTTCGCACGTGTTTTTGTGTTTTAGGTTCCAATAAAATTTTAGAAATATACCAAAGCTTACATGGATAATACCGAGACTCAAGCTGAAGATAAGAAATCCCATTTGGTTTTGAAGCGGGTTTAAAACAACAATGTTATTAAGCCATGTAAATCCGTCGGGAAGATTATCGAAGGGAACGCCGAAAATTCCGCCTGTAAATAATCCTGCAAAAGTAGTTGCAATGCCGGAGTAGAATAAAATTTTCATTAGTTTACGACTGTTTGCGGAAAGTCCTTTTAATTTTTTTAATGCAATGAAGGTAACTATGCTGAGGACAATTCCGTATCCCATATCGGTCAGGCAAATTGCAAAGAATAATGCGAAGAAGGCACCCAGGAAAGGCGTTGGATCAATTTCCCAATACTTTGGTCTGCTGTACATATCGGTTACAAATTCAAACGGTTTGATAGTGCCGGGGTTATCATATTTTGCAGGCGGATTGTCATTCTCCTCCGGTTCGGAATCAATGATTGCCGCCTCAATATTTTCACTGTTAAATTTCTGATTCAGCGATTGCAAATTTCTTTCTTCAATCCATCCTGTAATCAGCAACGTGTATTTACTTGTTTTCAACAGTTCGGTTTTACTTTCCTTGTCCAATTCAGTTTTAACATAATCATAAAACAGATGAAATTTAGGAAGTTCGGCGGTAAGATTTTTAAGTTCCCGCCGTACTTTATTCATCTTTTCCATAGCAACATTTATTTTTTCCCGTAGGTTTGATATTGCATGATTCGGCGTTCCTTCTAAATTGTTAAACTCCAAAATTTCTGCTGATTGTTGTTTAAGCATCTCTAAAAAATTTATCTTTT
The DNA here is from genome assembly GCA_002898075.1 of bacterium BMS3Abin03. GTDB lineage: Bacteria > Bacteroidota > Ignavibacteria > Ignavibacteriales > Ignavibacteriaceae > BMS3ABIN03. Next base: position 10,065 of record BDSV01000082.1, on the reverse strand, counting down.
TATCTTTTAGTCCTATAATTAAAGCTGCAATTCCATGCTTATTATTAGAGACGATTTCAACGTGGCTTTCATTGCTTAAAAGTTCGTTTGCTTGTGTTTCGAAATTTTGCCAATCAATAACTGCAATTTTTATCAAAAGGATAAACGCCTCTTTCGTATCGGAGATGTTTTCCAGTTTTAACCCGGTGTCTTTAATTATTTGAAGTTGGGAAATATCAAATTTATATTTCCTGATTTCTTTCTCCAACCGTATCACGGTGTTTTCAAGTTCGGCAACTTTATTTATTAAATGAGTTTCGCTTTCACTACTTAAATTTTTAAACTGTTCTAAATTGACATACTCAAGCGGCTGCAAAAAGTTTGATAAAACATTTTTCTTCTGATATTTACCGAGCAGTTCAATCGTTTCTTCGATTTTATGAAGGCGGTTTTCAAGGTTAGAAATTTTATGAGTGGTTTCCGTGCTGCTTCCATGCCGGAAATATTTACTTAAGTCTTCGGGCAATATACTTTCGACCGAATCCAAATGCACTTCGCCCTGAAGTTGCAGAAGGTTTAAAGCTTTTTCTTTGAACTCCGGAAACAGAAAGATCATTATTTTCTTTACTGCAGAAAGAGCCATTTACTTTAGTGCCTCTTTAATGATGAATTCGGCGACTACGTTAATTTTATCCTTCGATTTGGATTCCAGTTCCCGAAGCTTGTTGTCTGTTTGGTTTGATATTTCCAAAATCCCGGTTTCGGTATTACTTCGTATCTCTTTGCATCTGATTTCCGCTTCGTTTTTCATTTTCAGCATTTCACTTTCAGCAAATTTTTTCGAATCGACTTCTGCTTTTTTCAGGATAGCATCGGCTTCTGATTTTCTGTTTTTAATTAATTCGGCGGCTTGTTCTTCCGCTTCTTTTATTTTATTGATGGAAGTTTCGGGGTTCATATCTTTTTATATAATTAATATATCTTATTAAGAATTTAACCATATCAACTGTTATTTGGAATAACATCCTAAATAAATAATCATTCTGCTAGTAACCTCACAGGCGTGGTCACTAACAGTAATCATTAAAAAATATTTAAATGACTATGAAAACTTAGTAAATACTTATTTACAAAGTAAAGGGATCCCGGTTTATTATCAGGAAGTTAGGTGCGATTTAAATTACAACCGAATATTGTAATAGAACGGCATTTTGTCCTTGAAGGTAAATATATCATCGATGGAGAAGTTTATAATACAGATTCCTGCCAATCGATTCACAGCGGTGTCCGTCATAGATATTTTGTTTCTTCTAAAGAAAGAACTATTGTTTTAGTGATATGAAACGAGCATGAAACCACTTACATACAAGTAAAATGATTATAATGCGAGTTCCATCTGACCAAAAAGAGAAATTATAAACATATGAAAAAAACAGATAACAGCAAGCAGTATACAAGAGGTAAAAAGCAATAGGCAAATAGTTAGTGGTTTTGTAATTTTGTCGATTAAATAAACGAAATTTTGTAAAGGTGAGAAATGGAGCTGACATTCGGACCTATTCCATCGAGGCGGCTTGGCAGGAGTCTCGGAATAAACAACATTCCCCCAAAGATATGTTCGTATGCCTGCGTTTACTGCCAGCTCGGTAATACTCTTAAAATGCAGAATCGCAGGGAAGCATTTTATAAACCGGAGGAAATATATGCCGCGGTTGAGCGTAGAATTAATCAGCTTGAAGCCAGAGGGGAAGGAATTGATTACCTTACTTTTGTTCCGGACGGCGAACCGACTTTGGATCTGAATTTAGGTAAATCAATTAAACTGCTGAAAAATCTCGGTAAAAAAATTGCAGTAATTACTAATTCATCACTTATCTATGATGAAGATGTTCGCAACGATTTAATGGAAGCAGATTGGGTTTCATTAAAAGTTGATGCGGTTAGTGAAAAAACCTGGCACAAAATTGATCGTCCGTACGGTACTATGAATTATGAAAAAATTCTTGACGGAATGGAGATATTTTCTAAAGCATACAAATGTTATCTATCTACAGAAACAATGTTAATTAAAGATGTAAATGATAATGTTGACGAAATGCAGCAAGCCGCCGAATTTATCAAAAAACTGAATCCGAAAGCTGTTTATATTTCCGTACCGACAAGACCGCCCGCAGAAGAATACGGAATTCCGCCGAAGCCCGATTTTATTAACAAAGCATACCAGATTTATTCTTCTAAACTTGATAACGTGGAATTAACAATTGGTTATGAGGGTAATGCATTCGCATCAACAGGGAATTTTGAAGAAGATTTACTCAGTATAACTGCAGTTCACCCTATGCGGAAAGAAGCTGTTGATAAACTGATGCAGAAAGATGGGGCTAGCTGGGATGTTGTCGAGAAGCTTATCGAGGAAAAAAAGATAAGGACTTCAGAGTTTGCAGGCAACACTTTTTATTTCAGGAATCTTAAAAATATTTATAAAGAAGAACGCCCGGGTTAAAAAAATTTTTGTATAAATGTGCCTGAATCTTTGGACTTCGGACATCATCCTATCAATTAAATTTTATTAAAGATTGCTTTTGATGAATCAGTTTATGGAAATATTAACACCTGCACTGATGATAACCGGCTTCGTGTTTATTATGATGCTTTTGATAGAGTATGTTAATGTGCAGACTCACGGAAGCTGGCAGGAAAAGCTGAAAAAAAGTAAAACCGGTCAATATGTTCTGGCAGTTGTATTAGGTGCGGTTCCCGGATGCCTCGGTGCTTTCACGGTTGTTTCGCTTTATGCTCATGAAGTTGTAAGCTTCGGAGCATTAGTTGCAACTATGATTGCCACAAGCGGCGATGAAGCTTTTGTAATGCTGTCATTGTTTCCTTTAAAAGCAATCTGGCTTACAATAATTATATCTGTTGTGGGCTTTTTAACTGGATATTTAACTGACCTGATGTATAAAAAACAATTTAAACTTTTAGCTAATCGGGAACACGTACTTCCGCTGCATAAAGAAGAATTGTGTGAGTGCTATCCCAAAGGTTACATCAGGAAGCAGTTAAAAAATATCAGTTTTGAAAGAGCATTGCTTATCGGGTTGCTTAGCGGTTTCCTGATTTTGATGTTAACCGGCACAATAGTTTCCGATGAATCAAACTGGATCCAAATTACTTTAATAGTAGGAACCTTTTTCGGGTTGTTCGTAGTAGTTACAGTACCGGATCACTTTTTACAGAAACACCTGTGGGAGCATGTTCTAAAAAAACATTTGTTAAGAATTTTTCTTTGGACATTCGGTGCGCTTTTGATAATTCACGTGCTAATGAATTATATCGACCTTAATGCATGGATACAGGCAAACACATTTACAGTATTGATACTCGCAGTGCTTATAGGTATTATTCCCGAATCCGGACCTCATTTAATTTTTGTAACTCTCTTTGCACAGGGAAGTCTCCCGTTCAGCATATTGCTGGCAAGTTCTATCGTGCAGGATGGACACGGTACTCTGCCTTTGCTTGCGGTTTCCAAAAAAGGATTTGTTATTCTGAAAATGATTAATGTTGCTGCCGGATTTTTGTTGGGTTTAACAGGTCTGCTCTTCGGATTTTGATTAAAATTTGAATCTTTATTATTCGTGTTTAATCAAATGATCAAAATCCGATTCATCTCTCAAATCAATTTTATTTATCACATCGCAATCGCAGGTTGCACCCTTGATTTTAAGATAATCCATATAAATTTGTTTTAGTTCTTTACTCACCTTTTGGTCGAGATACCACTCCGTGTATTTAAAATTCTTCTCGCATTCCCCCTCGAATTCGAATACACCGATAAGATATGCTTGTAGAAAAGCAATATCGCTTAAATTGATTTGCTCATTAGTATTAGTATTTGTATTCATTGAAAAAGTGAAGCTTCCATAATTTATAATTATTTATTATTTAGATGCAATTACAGCTAAAAGGTCACAACTGTCCGGTTTAAAAATAGTTAATTCTTCTAAGTTGTTAAAATAGCAATAGTTACTGTGAAAATAACAGAAATCGATTTGAAATTATATTTGATAATAATGTTAGAATTTTTCATTTAATCAATTCTTTTTAGCAAAATATTTTCTTAACCGGAAAGTAGTGCTAAAAGGTTTTAAATGAGAATCTTAAATAATAAATCTTCATCAAATTGTTGTTCACCTAAATTATTTGAATACAAGCAACGGGATAATTATGGAAATGGAAAGAAGATTAATTGCAATTGGAACAAAACAAAACGGTAAGCTGTGGGGCGGTCACTTTGGAATGGCACCGTTTTATGATATTTATTCGACAGAGGGTAAGTTTATCGAAAGAAGAGAAAATCCATTCGGTGCAGGAAGTGGAAAGCATGAACATCACGATAATCCCAAATTGATTGTTGATTTATTAAGAGAGTGCAAAGTTTTTATTGCGAGAAATATAGGACCCGACAGCAAAAAGAAATTATTGAAAAAGTTTGGGATTACTGTTATACTTACGGATGTTGATGAAACCGAAAAGGCATTGAAAGAGTTTTTAAAATCGAATGGAAAAAGTAATACGACAAAGTAATGAAAAGAGAAATTATTGGGCTTTCATCTGGCATGCCATCTGGCTTGCTCTTGCTAAAACTTTTGCCGATGTAAATACGGTTCTACCTGCGCTCATACTTACCGTTGGCGGCACACAATTCGATGTGGGACTGTTAACATCAATTATGATCGGCATTCCGCTTATTGCCAGACTTATATTTGCCGGTTATCTGAAAGAACGGAAGTTAAAACGAGGGTATCTGCTCTTAGGAATATATTTGAGAGTGGTGTCGCTTGCTGCGGTAGCTTTTACATTATTCGAACAAAAAAACCTTTCCGGATCGTTTATAATTTACCTGGTCTTAAGCTTAATGTTTATATTCTCGCTAAGCGGGGCTTTTGGAACAATATCTTATCAGGATATTTTGGGGAAAAGCATAGTGGGTCAAATCCGTAAAAAGTTCCTTGTTGCCCGCCAGTTTCTCGGAAGCATTGGAGTTTTAATTTCTGCAGTGATAGCAAGGCAGCTACTGCATAAATATGATTATCCTGAAAATTACATGATATTTTTTATAACTGCTGCAGCATTTCTTTTTATTGCAGCATTTGGCTTCTGGTTAATCAAGGAGAAACCGACAAAAGTTGAAAAGGATAATAAAAGCTTAATCGCGGTATTCAAGTCGGTACCATCGATTGTGAGAAAAGATAATAATATGAGGAACTTCATTATTCTTTCAAATTTAATTGGATTTTCTCTTGTGTTAATTCCTTTCTTCATAGTATTGTTAAAAGATAAAGCACATATAAATAAAATTCTTATCGGTAATTTCCTTTTGTTACAAATTATCGGCATGATTACGTCAAACTATGTATGGAATAAAATTGTAAAGAAAACAGGTTTCAAAGGAGTGATGAAATACACAGTTGTAACTTTTTCCTTGCTTCCGCCGTTGGCTTTAATATTTGCGTATAACTTTCCCGTAGAGTTGTTTATGCTGGTCTTTCTGTTGATAGGTGCGGCAATAAGCGGTTATAAAATTGCTGTACCGGGTATCTTTCTTGAAATTACAACGGAGAGCAACCGTGCACTTTATTCCGGAATATACGGTGCGCTCAATATTACTATTTCGGTTTTTCCCTTGCTGATAGGAATATTGGTAACAAGCATGGGATATATTTCCATCTTTTTGGCAGTAAGCATATTTAGTCTAACGGCGTTGTTGTTTACAAGTAAATTGGATTGTAGAATTCATCCATGAAAAATTTACTAATTTATCCGCAATAATTGAGCTACTTTATTTAGTTTTTTATCATAAGTTAAAAGTTTATTTCCTGTCAATATAGAAGAATCTAATAAATGTATATCAACAAATCCAAGACCTTTACCCATTAATTTATTGTTTTCAACAAAAACTAAATATTCTTCCAATGTCAGCAGAAAAGTTTGTGGCAAATTTTTGAGATGTGCTAAAATTTCGGTTCCGTTTTTAATTTTACCACAAGATAATTCACCAATTATGAAAGGATGAATTGCAACTTCTCCATCTTCAAGTAACTAAAAAAGTTTTCTGTCTTTTCTATTTAAATGATTTATCCAAACAGAGATATCAACAAGAACCATTATACGGGTCTTCTTCTTTTTATCTTTTTCAAATCTTTTTCTGTCCCGCCGAGTTCAGCCAATCTTTTACTGCTTTCTAAGGCGATCAATGCTTCGAGACCCTTATTTACAAAACTGGTTTTTTTCCTTTATCCCGGTTAGTTTTATTGCCTTTGTAAGAATATCATCTTTTAGATTTAAAGTTATTCTCATATTAACCTCATCAATCGATGATATACTGATATGAATAATTTAATGTCTGTAATCAAGAAAATAAAATAATTATTTACTTAAATTTAAATTACTCCAAAAAACAAATTCAGTTTTAAGTATTAAGATTTTATTTTTATCTGAATTTTGAAATTTGTTTTTTGTTATTCAGATTATAAAACAGTAAGCTAAATTATTAAGGGAAAAGATCATGCCGTCATTAGAAAAACACGAAATGGGACCGGGTGGTTACTGTTACTGCCCAAAGTGCGATTACAAAACAGAACACAGAAGAGGAATACCATGCCAGGACGAACGTTGCCCGGACTGCGGTGCTAAACTAATCAGAGAAGGATCTTACCACGATGAATTGATTAAAAAGAAACGGGATAAAAATTAGAACATGAAGAATTCATTTTCCAACCTGCTTAATTTTTTCTACTGTTGTTAATAACTTCTCTATAAAATTATCAATTAATTCTACGCTGTCTTGGGGCAGGTCTCCGTATCTTTTTAGCTTGTTGGATTTGCTGTCAATAAGTATTGTCCAAAGATAGCTTAACTGCGCAAAGATTATCCAGTCTTCGATTAAAGTGTCTGGTTTAAGTTCCAAAGTATGCGACATGTTCTCATTTTCTTCCTTTAGTTCCGTCAGCAGCTTTAATATTTCATCGCGTTCTTTTTTAGTGTAAGACGGCTCAATAACCTCGGCAATATTATTTTTATAAATGCCGTTTAGAACAAATTCCATTTCATTAATTGTTCTTTCGATTATTCTTGAAGTTACTGATAAACTGCGATTGTGGTTATCCGGTAATTTGTTTTTTTTAGTCATTGCTGAAATAATTTTTGTTTTTCGTTTAGTTAATTGTTAAAATTTTCACAAATAAATCCTTTTGAGGGTAGGATGAAAAAACTCCTGCTGATATAAATGTCGAATTACAAAAGCAGGAGTTATTAACCACTTTAAAAAAGAATGTTAAGCGAACTCCATTACTTTATTGTAAAATTAAACTATTAATAATATCAATTCAATTGACTTTTTTGAGAAAAGACAAAATAATATTTTGCTAAACATACCTTTTTAAAGCGAACTCATTAATTATAAAAATGATTTCAAATACTTCTTAGTTCATAAAATCCACGTATAGTATAACGCTAAAGTTAGATAACAAGAACAAATTCAAACCAGAATAAACTATGTGTTTGAGGACGGTATTGATTTAATCACCGTCGTCAAAAACAAATTCGAAGTTGAGAAAAATGTTTGATAGTTATTTGTTCCGGACAAATGTATATGAAATATTCGTTTGTTTCATTCCCTTTGCAAGTTTTTATATTTATGCATAAATTATTTATACACTTTTTTATATTGAATCTGTGCATAATTTAGAATGTGTCTTTTTACAAATAAATTCGGAGGGTTAAGATGTTCAGTAATATACAGAATTTAAAAGTTGTTTCAGCTTTCATCGGAATACTTTTAATGCTTTTCAGCAGTACTGCTCTCTCAATTCCAAGTTTCTCCCGCCAGACAAATATGCCTTGCAGCTCTTGTCACTACAAATTCCCGGAATTAAATCCTTTCGGCAGATTATTTAAATTGAACGGATATACAATGACAGGTATAGCGACTATTAAAACAACAGATGAAAACAAATCAGATCTTCAACTATTAAAATCACTACCGCTTTCGGTAAATTTTCAAACATCATACACTTCGGTAGCTTCAAATGTTCCGGACAACCAGAACAACGTGATTGAATTCCCACAAGAATTAGGAATATATTTTGCAGGGGCAATCACTCCTCATATTGGTGCTTTCATTCAAATTAGTTATGATGATCAGGAAGGTACGATTGGATTAGACATGACAGACATTCGTTATGCTAATCATACATCTATTAATGATAAAGATTTATTATATGGAGTTAGTTTAAACAACGCACCAACTATGCAAGACGTTTGGAGTACCGTGCCCATGTGGTCTTATCCATTTGTTAGCTCCGGTGTGGCTCCAACACCGATGGTCAGCACTATGTTAGAGTCTATGATGAATGTAATGGGTTTCGGAACGTATGCGATGTATAACAACCTCATATACGCCGAAGTAAGCGCTTATCGTTCTGTCGCGCAGGGAGGACCCGTACCTCCAAATGCATCCTCGTCTAATACAATCAGTTCCGTTGCACCCTATTGGAGATTAGCGTTGCAGCATCAATGGGGAAATCAATATGTTGAAGTTGGAACATACGGAATGGCACCGCAGATTTATCCTGTTGGGATTACAGGAGAAAAAGATAAATATACAGACCTCGCATTCGACGCACAATACGAGAACTCATTCAACTCCGGTAGTTTAATAGCCCACGTTAATTATATATATGAAAAACAGAAATTAGATGCCACTTATGAATCCGGCGGTTCGGCTAACGCATCGAATACTCTTAATTCTTTAAAAGTTGATGCGGGTTATAACTTTAATACCGGTTACTCGATTACCGTTGGGTACTTTAATATAAACGGAGATAATGACAACAAATTATACGTACCTGCCCAGGTTGAAGGAAGTACTAACGGTTCGCCGAACAGTAACGGATTTACATTGCAGGCAACTGTATACCCATATTTTAATACTCAATTTGCGTTGCAATATGTGGTATATAATAAATTTAACGGCTCCAGCGATGATTACGATGGGAACGGAAGAAATGCATCCGATAACAATACTTTATACGCAAATGTATGGCTTATGTTCTGAATTAATCCTATTGTTTGAGCGTCTTAAATAGTATATTATATAGCAGCCCAAATCGTTTATATTAACTTAACTGAATGGTGATACTATGAAAATATTATTATCCGGCATATTATTAATTATAATTATTGTCGTTTTTTCTGCAAACAAATATGTCTTTGCAGGGAATAGTTCGACAGCACAAACCGACAGCACATGCCTGGCTAAAGATTCAACCCTAACAAAAGACTCGATTAAAACAAAAGAAAAATCTCCTGTTAATATTTATGAAGATGGAATTGGTCCGATTAAAGAAGTTAAGCTCGAGGAAAAAATTGATGAGTCTTTAGTTTCAAAAGGTAATAGTCTTTATTATTCTAAGTGCTTTGCTTGCCACCAATTAGATAACAGAGTAGTGGGTCCCCCGTTACGTAACATAACAAAAGAAGTAAGCCCCGTTTACTTTATGAATTATTTGCTTAACACTACGGAAATGCAGAAAAAAGTCCCAAGGGTTATAAAATTAATTAAAGAATATAATGGCGAACTTATGCCCAATCAATCTTTAAGTGAAAAACAAGCACGTGCTTTGCTTGAATATTTTAGATCGGTGGCAAAGAAAAAGTGATTTGATAGGATTGATTATAAAAAAGTGTAAAAAGAAATTTGGTAAAATGAAGATGCATAATAGAATCCTTTGCAAAACCTATATAAAGTAAACAAATAGCATTAATATTAGTGTCAAAATTAATCAATAAGGAAGGCGAAGCTTTGAAAAATGAATATAATCGCACTTCCAACGAATCAAGTAACATTAAGAATTTTGTGAAGAATGAGTTTCGCGAAGCCTCCTAATACTGAATATTAACAGAACAACGGGTGAAAAATTAAATATACACTATTTTAATTGGTTTTCGGATTTTACAATAAACTCTCTTTTTAAGATGATAAAGATGAGGTTATAATAAAATCAAAATCCGAAAACCAATTTG
>BDSV01000081.1 GCA_002898075.1 bacterium BMS3Abin03 | reverse complement strand
GCTTTAAACTGGAGCAACCCTGTGCCGACTTCAATGAAAAGAAAATTCCTGGAAAATATAGCCAGCAGGCAGCCAATCAGGATAGAAAAAACCATTTGTCTTCTTCCGTACAGGAACATAAAATTACCCGCTGCTTTAACAATTAAAAATGTGAGAATACTAACGAGTAAAATGCCTAACAATCTTTCGGGACTTGAAAGTATCAATGCCAAATAGCCCGGCACTACTATTCCGCCTGCAGCCAGACCGAAAACTTCGTAGCTTAACAGACTAAATGTTAAACCTAGGGTTACAGCCAATTCAATCATATTCTGTTCCTTCACTTCTATGTTCAAAATACTGCGCTAACTTCGCCCCTAATCCTCCCATATTGCCTATACCGATTATGGTTGCTTCTTTTACAGTTAAAGTCAGTATGTTTTCAAAAATTTCCGATGTTTCTTTCCATCCTAAATTCATAATCTTTTTAACATCCGTTCCAAACCCGGTTGCCAAATTTTCAACCACTTCAGTTGATTCACCCATTAATATCAGATGATCGAACTGGTTGTTTAACTCCAAGCTTATCATCTCGGTCAATTGTTTTGCACGGTCTAACCGGTCGTGCCTTATATTTAACAAAAGAATTGTTGTTCCCTTGAATCTTCCTTCATCTCTGAGTTTGTTCCATATCATTAAGGATGATTGAGGATCGTTTGCAGCAAATGCATTATATAGTGTAAGAGTCTTCCCAAAACTTTTTACTTTAAACATTTTTAACGCACCGGGATCGGGGTTTGCTTTATACATTCCTTTTAATGCAACATTTCTTTCAATACCCAGGTGAGTACAAATATCCAACGCCAAAGCAACGTTTTCTCTATGTTCTATATATTTAAATTCTGTCATCTCCTCCGGTTTTACATCGTTAGGGTTTGCCACATAATATTCTGCGCCTTTTTTCTTAGCTATCTCCGTTAAAAGATTCGGGTTATCATTTTCGCCGGTAAAAAAATTCTTTCCCTCGGGAATCGTTTTGCCCAACGCATCGGCAATTTCGGGTAGTGTGTTGCCCATTACATCGGTATGGTCGGGACGAACATTTGTAATTACACCAATTGTTGCATGTATCATTTTATTTTCAGTAATCCATTGATACTGCGGTTCCAATGCCATGCATTCAATTACTATTGCCTTAACTTTACGCTGAACAGCGTATTTAACAATATTCAACTGCTCAATAATATTAGCACCGGCTTTACGATAAATATATATTTCGTTACCATCCTCCAAGATCAAACGCGGGTATGTACCTGTTACTTTAGTAATAACTGGTATTCCTGCTGCGGATAAACCTGCACCGACTAATCTTGTTACGCTGGATTTACCCCTCGTACCATTTATGTGAATTCTTATTGGTATAGAGTAAATCCTTTTCTGGTGAGAATAGTATTCGATAATTCCCGTAATGAGAAAAACAGATATTAGAGACAATATTAGATAGAGTACGAACATTTACAAAAATTTTAAATAAATGATAAAATTATATTGTTGATTTATGGAAACATTAACAATCGTGAATAATCTTCAACTCCGATACATCTATTTTTTCTTTTTAACCTAATTCAAATCGATTATTCGCATTAAAAAATCGGAATTTCTTTCTTCCATCGATTATTTTCGCTAAAACATAATTAAATATTCCAATTTAATTTAATAAGTGCATCGAGAACAAGAATAGTGACACCTAAGAGATTCTTTGTAACCGAATTGAATTAAAAGACTTAGATCGAATTATAGTCAGATGAATTCCTTGCATGTTACGAACCATTCAAAAGTCTCCCCTCCCTTGAGGAGATAGAAGGGGTGCGTTGCCGAAGTTATTAGAAATGCCTAAAAAACAGCACCTTCATTGAAATACTGCTTCGGAATTTTAAACTGTTATAGTGTTGAGAAAGATTGAACAGTACATTAGTAAGAATGGGAGGAAGTAATTGATTTTTTATTTCATCCTCGTTTTTACCCACCCCTAAATCCCCTCCGGGGAGGGGACTTTTAAAGTCTCCCCTCCTTGGAGGGGACGGAAGGGGTGGGTTGCAGTAGTTACTAGAAATGACTAATTAACTTTCAAATCGAATACATATAAACTAATTTTATTTTATTGTGCGCCGCAAGATTATTCCATACAACTCCAAACTAAAGCACTACACGAAGAAATTATGAAAGAACGGTACATTTACATAAATACTGCTTTGGAATTTTAAACTGTTATAGTGTTGAAAAAGATTAAGCAGTGGATTGTAAGGTGTGAGAAGAAGTGATTGATTTTTAATAGTACATAAATTCTTTTACCATAAATGACAACCAGTCAACAGTAAACATCTCAGGGGTTGGGCAGGACTGATATTAAACCTATTCATATACACTCCTTCCATCTCCAAAATAATTCTCATAAATGTGTTCATAAACACTGTCGCATTTATTCAGAAATACATCAGGTGTATAAACCGGTGGAAGTCCGTTATCGAGAATCCGTTGAATAGTTAACTTAACATTAGCTCTTGTTTGCTGTCTCTTACGCCAGTCAAGAACAAGTTTACCTGCTTTGAGAGCTACAAGTAATGATTTTGCTGCTGCTTTTACTTTACTTTTATCTTTTTCTGAAAGCTTTGGCTGCTTTAGTAAATCAAATATGGCTAATTCTTCTTCAGTTAAATTTTCTTTAATAGATCTCTCTTCCTCTTCATTCAAATCTTTTGCTATATGAATAAGTTCGTTGAAGAACTGTTCAACATTTATTGCTCCATCGTTATAATCATCAATAAGTTTCTGTAATCTTTCGGCGTAATCGATCCTTTGTTTATTTAATATAATCATTACTGCTATTTTTGCTTTTAGTGCATTCTTTAATCTTTCAGCTTGAGTATTCTTCCTGTTTTTCTCGAACATTTTTTTAAGTGAATCGAAGTCTATTCTACTCAAGTCAATCGGTTTAGTATCACTGATAACATAAGGTTCAGCTTTGACAGATTCATCCAGAACATCGCCAACTTTCATCATAACCCTGCTAATATCTATCGGCGGATCAAATGATCTGATTTTATCCGCAATAACTTTTATTAATTTGATTATTTTGAGAAAATCAGATGCTTTTGGATCAGGTAATATCGATTTGAATATTGTATTAATAGCACCGGCAAGATTCAGGTAGTTTAATTTTGTTATATCATTTTCAACAAAGCTATCCACAGCTTCATCGATTAATCTTATGCTTTCCAGTGCTTCCGCCTTAACTATTGTGTCCAAATCTATTTTTCTATCCAAACAGAATTTTTTTAATGCGGATATTTTATTCTTTAAATCCTTAATTAATTCTTCTTTTGGTTTTACAGGTAGTTTATCAACATCTTCTACTCCACCAACACCATAGATAGCAAGTGCTTTCTGTAGATTTCTAAAAATTCCGATGTAATCAACAATCAACCCGTTAGGTTTATCACTAAATACCCTGTTTGCTCTTGCAATGGTTTGCATTAAGGTATGGTTCTTCATTGGCTTATCAAGATAAATTGTAGAGACTGCCGGCGCATCGAATCCTGTCATCCACATTGCACAAACAAATACCAAACGGAAAGGGTTCTCCGGGTCTTTAAATTTTTCGTCCAGGTTTTCGTTAACCATTCTTCTTCTGTGCTGTTCAATATCAAGTCCTAACTTTCTGAATTTATCAATCTCATTTTGTTCGGAACTAACTACTACAGCCATATCCGTTTTCTTAAGATAGTTAAGTAACTCTTCATCCAACTCTTTTTCTTTATCGTCTCTTGCTGTCTGCATTAACGATTCCAACTCTTTAATTTTCATCTTCCAAATTGCTCTTACTTTATCATACATTTTAACAGCAGTTGGCTTATCTATACAAACCACCATCCCTTTCCCTTTATATCCTCTGCTTATAAAGTGTTCAACAATATCTTCTGCAATTCTGTTTAACCTGTCATTCCGTGTTATTAAGTGATACTCTCTTGCGAATTCTCTTTCCAGCTTGCTTTCTTCTTCGGTAGTAAGCTCAGCCCTGTCGATTATATCCTGTATCTTTTCGTTGAATAAGTCTTTATCTTCAAGTTGTAGTTCGGGGATTCTGTTTTCGTAATAGAGAGGAACCGTAGCATTATCATCTATTGACTGCTTGAAATCGTAAACACTTACATAATCGCCGAATGTTTCCTTGGTTTTTTCTTCCCCTACAATTAAGGGCGTTCCGGTAAATGCAATAAACGAAGCTTTAGGAAGTGCAGACCTCATATTAAGTGCTAAAGTATCATACTGTGAGCGGTGAGCTTCGTCCGTTATAACTATTATATCCGATCTGTCCGATAAAACTTCTAATTTTTCTCCGGTGTTCAATCCAAATTTGTGAATCAGAGTAAAAATGTTACGATGATTTTCTTTTAACAACTGCCTTAGATGGTTTCGGCTTTCTGCGTGTACTTCAACTTCAGTTACAGCACCGCAGCTTAGAAAGTTTTTATAAATCTGTCTGTCAAGTTCTTTTCTATCCGTTACAATAACAAAGGTATAATTCCCGCCATATTTTCTTAATATTTTCTGCGAAAAAAAGATCATCGAAAAACTTTTACCGCTGCCCTGCGTATGCCAGAACACACCCAACCTGCCTTTATTTTCATTAATATTTTTGAATTGCTCTATTGCATTGTTTACGCCAAGGTATTGGTGATTCTTTGCAAGTATTTTTATTTGCTTGCCGCCAATGTCCTGAAAGAGAATAAAACTCTCTACCAAATCAAGGAGCTTATCTTTGGCGCACGTTCCCTTAATGATTGTATCAAGAGAAACAATTCCCTCTTCACCTTCGCTGTTTATCTTCTTCCATTCAACAAAATGTTCCCAATCGCTTGTTATTGTTCCGATTTTACTTTCGGAACCGTTTGATAAAATTATGAATGCATTATACCAGAATATTTGCGGAATTGTAACTTTGTAATCTTTCAGATTATCGTAATAAGCATTTTCTAATTTTTTGTGTGTTCCTTTTAACTCGATGAAAACAAGAGGTAAGCCGTTAACAAAACCGATAAGATCGGGTCTGCGTTTGTACAATTCGCCAGTTACCCAAAACTGCGAAGCAAGAAAGAATTCATTTTCATCAGGATTCTCAAAATCTATAACCTTTACAATTTCCTCTACCTCTTCATCTTTTTTATTCTTGTATGAAACTTTTACACCGTCTTTAATCAGCTTATATACTTCTTTATTAGCAAAGGCAGGATTCAATATCGATCTGTCGGCAGTTAAAATATCAACTGCTTTTTCAATCGCTTCCGCTGGCAGTTTGGGATTGAGTTTTATTAAAGCAGGTGTAAGTTTAGAAACAAGCACAACTTCAGAAGATGTTTCTCTGCCGAGAGTAGAGTTTTCACCGAAAGTTTCATTAAAACAATTTAGATGTGAATAGCCGAGAGATTTGAAAATCTTAATTGTTGGTTTCTCAATAAGTAAATCTTCACTATAAAGTATCATACTTTTTTTAAAATACCCAAACTTCGTTATTCATAAATCCCTTAAGATTCATGTATTTTATGTTTAGCTCATCACATATGTTAGGAATTTTGTGAGCATTTGGTTTAAGGGTTTCTTGAGTAACTACTATTAAGTTATTTATTTTCGCTTTAGCAATTACAAACGGATCCGCTACAGGGGTTCCAGATGTTATACTTATATTCCTTAATAACTCTTTATGTTTTGACAAAATTTCTTTTACAACACTGAATTCATCATCGGTTGGTTTTTCAAATATATCTTTGTTTTCATTAGCCCAATCTGAAATTATATCACTTCCTTTTAAAATTTCATTGTACACTTCCTTTACAGAAATAATCTCTTTATTTGCTGCAAATGAATTGAATTTTGACCAAAAATTTTTGAATATTTCAGGGAAATAGTATCTGCAATCTATGAAAGGACCGGCGTCAAAAACATATTTCAAAAAGCATATACCTCGGCTTCAATTTTAGGTAAATTAGCAAACTTTATATCGAGGTAGTTTGAAACCTGTAGATCATTTATTTTTCCCTGTTTATATGATTCAATCACTACATTAATGAATAGTTTACCTAAAGCACTAATTTTATTAATATAATAATCACCACCGCTTCTTTCTGTTCTACTTTTAATGAATTCTTCATCCCATTTCTTTTTTAATCGTTTATAATCATCATTGTTAGCATATCTAAGCGTTACCAATTTCAGTAAAACAACTTCTCTACTAACGGAGTATTCTGTGGATATCTTTGTAATTAACTCTTCATCACATTTATTTAGTCCAGCTCCGTACCTATCTTGTAATTCTGTAAAGGGCAAAAGTATTTCGCTTGCTACCCAGTTACAAAATTTTTCTATAGGAGCCTCTGAATAATGCGGAGGTTCAACTTCTTTATAAATATCATCAGTTTCCAATAAAATATGAACCAGTTCATGGAATAAAGTGAATATTTTTGAATTTATCGAATCACTGCTATTTACAATTATCAAGGGAAAATCTTCATCTAACAGGCAAAAACCTCTATCCCCCTCCAATTGCAATTGAAAAAGAAAGATACCCTTATTTTCTAAAACTTCTCTATAATGGTTAAATGCCTGATATCCATTTCCAAAACTTTTTTGAAGTTCTAGATTAATTTTTAATTCGTTTCTTAAAATCACAGATGCACCAGCAGGATCTTGTCGAATTGATAATTTTATCTTTTCAAATATTCTATCTCCTGAAGGATTAACACCAAATAACTCTTTCAGAGCAAACTTAAAAAACTCAGCTTTTTTAATTGCAATCCTTGTCTTGTAACTTGTCAAATCAAGCAGATATTCAGGTAATGTTCTGAATTTTTTCTTGATAGATAGATTCTTAGGAGGTTCCAGCAAAAAGAAAGCAGCAAGTGGTAATTTTAGTATTCTATACGAAATATCTTCCAATTGATTATAAGTTGGTTGCTTTTCCCCTTCTAACCATTCATTAACTTTTTCTGGTTTTACCCTGACTTTTTTAGAAAAATCATCAACACTTAAATTAAGGTCTTTCAGTGCCCATTCTAACACTTTTGGATTAATAGGTGCTCTTATTATTTTAGGCATTTTTCAAGTCTTTACTAATTTCTAATATGAATCTAATAAATTGTTGATTTATTTATTACAACTTAATGCACAAGCTAATTAATTCTGAAAAATATTAACAACTTTCTTTGTAAGGTTTTCCTAACATATGTAAGTTATTCCTTACAAAAATAAATATTAAAAAGTTAAATCCAACCGGTAATTCACATCTCCGCGACTTGTCTTAACTGCAAAGGCGAGTCAGGATAGAGCCGTAACATTTATATCATCGTTAATTAAATTGAGCAAATGAATATTTCGTTTTCATGCTCATAAAAAATCCGGCATATAATTTTTAACGAAGTTCAGATAACCTTGTCTTCCGGCTCTCTTAGTCCATTTGCTTATTGAGTTTCTGATAGTCTTTAAACAATTAGTAATTTCTGAAACCGACAATAGCAATGGATGATCATCTATATCATAGTCATCCGGAAGGTCTCTGCCAAGAAGAAAGTTGCAAATTTCCTTTACAGCATCATAAACTTCAAGCGATTTTGCAGAGAGCTTAAAATCTCTTGGCTCTCTTTTTCTTTCCTCTGCAATATAAAAATCAATCACTGCTTCTATTGCCGAAAGAGCATCGTAATCAGTTAAATCGTCATGGATTTTATAAACCGATTGAATTGCAAATTCAATATTTTGAAGTACATCCAAATATTCATCTTCAAATGCCATTTAATTATTCTCCTTTATGTTTATATATTTATATTTCACCTCCCCGCTCATCAATTTGGGTAAAAGTAAATCACAGGATTATCAATGAAAAAAGTCTCTAATAATCTCGCAGCAAAATTCATAGTTAATCGGTCTTTAGTAAACTCTTTCATCACTCATTTCCAATTGTTTTTCGTATGATTGTTTGATTAAATACATAATATCATCTATCTCGTTCAGATTATTGATTGTTACCCTAATGTTACCATTTCCCCACATACCTTTGCCTGTAACATCTTTGCATAAACCTTTAGGATCATTTATCTCATCGAAATCCATATTTAAAGTTAAATGCATTTTAGATTTTTTAGATATTATATCTACAAAGTTCGTTTCAGCTTTATAAGCAATATAAAGTTTCTTATATTCTTCTCTTACGGAAGCATCCAAGTTTAGAATTCTTCTTCTTAAAGCATTAAATAATTCCAACATATCACCCTGTAAATATGGAAAGTTTTCAATTGTATAAACGGGAGTAATTTTTGTTTCTTCTTCTTTATATTTAGCTAATACCTCTTCCGGTAAGGGATTATATGGCCATACTCCCACGGCTTTTTCTGTAAAAATATCTGCTCTTTCTTTAATCTCCTTTTCTGTCCAACAACTAAGTTTTGCAAGACCATGATTTAATCTTATTGGACTATCTTTAAACCCACCTTCAATATTTTGTTTTTCAATAAAAGGTCTATCACTCAATTCGGGATTATAACCGGTTATAGTAAGGTTACCAATTGTATGCAAATATTGTTTTTGAATTTCAGCCCAATTTTCACCCAACATTGCCTGCCATTCTCTAGATAAATTTTTATTTTGAGGCAGAATATGTTCGATAGTATAGTTTTGGATATCAACTTTCTCTTTTCTATTATGATTTTCAAGTTTACGCAACAAATAGTTCCTACTTCTGAAATTATAAACATCCTTTATTTTTAATTCTGATTTGAATTCTTCATTATTTGGAAATCTTCTATATGAATCTTTAAGCTGAAGCGCAGCGTGAAAACTTTCAAGGTAATTATCCCGATGAATTTCTTTATACAAATTAGCGAACGTTTTATTTAACGAATTTGTAGGTATTCCAACGATGGATCTTCTAAAAACATAGCTTTCAACAGTTTTTAATATTTCTAAAAATTCGGATTTGCTTATAACTCCATTGTGGTAATCATTATAAACTTGTAGAAGAAACGGATAAGCAACCTCAACTTTTAACTCCTGTATATCCTTGAATGATTCATCTAACTCCTTATCATTAGATTCAGCAAAAGCCATTTTAACATAAAAGTCAGAGTAATATTTGATATCGCTTACGATAGATCCCATGCTTTTATTTTGTTGAGTAGTCATAAATTTTTTAAATTCGTGATATACATCCCTCATTACAGGTATTGAACCGGTTTTAATAGTCAAATAATCACGCATAAATCTATCGAAGTAAGAGCCATATTTATAACCGTAGCTGCTTTCCATAGGAAACCAGTACTTATTGTATAATTCTTTTTGGACTTTTGGTTCCTGTCCCATTAGAATGAAGTTTCTTATCAAGTCTGCCTGCGATAAATCTAAACCAGTTGAATTAAGACTTTCAAATATTAATTGTGGATTATCATAATTTCTGTCTAAGCTTACATCAACGATGAATAGCTTTTGAATCCCTTTAAGAATTTGTGACGGTTCCAATTTACTTTTGGTTATCTTATCCTGAAATAACTTATAGTTCTCAATAATTCTGGGAGAGTATTCTTTTGGAAGGTTCATTCCGTCAAGTATAGCAGTATATGTTGCTTTGTCTGTTTGGGTAAGAACTAATTTATCCCGTTCTTCATCTTCTTCTTCCTTATTTATAAGATAATAGCTATAAATCTTATTTCTAAGTTTTTCAGCATCATCTCCTTTATTCTTCATGCTTTCAGCTAATGCATTTAAAAGTAATGATAGAGTTGTCAAACGCTGCTGCCCGTCTATAACAAGTAGTTGTTTTACCGCACTTACTTGATATATTCCTTCCTCTATATAAACTATTGACCCAATAAAGTGCCCCGGGATAGAATCATCCATAGCAACTTTAATTATATCATTCCAAAGCTGTTCACATTGTTTTCTCGTCCAACTATAAGTTCGTTGATAGATTGGAATAATAAACTGCTTTGTACCTTGCAGAAACTTGAATAAATCTGATTCTACAGCTTTCATTTTTTCTCTTTTAATATTTCAATTTGGTTCCTAATAGCACTTTTTATAAATAAAAACTATAAATAATACTTGTTTCTAACCATTAGCTGATATATATTTGTGTAATAGCTCATCTGCCATGTGTAGAAGGAGTAACGGTGCCGCTGCAAAGCGGCATCAGCTTTTTAAATAACTTTCATACTCTTTCTGCAATTTTCTTTTCCTATGATTTTCTGTTACACAATATGCTGTCCATAACAATAGATAATTATTCCTCTCAGCAAGTACTACTAAATATTCAGCATCTTCTAACCATAAACACACTCGTGTTTCACTATGTCTTTTGTTTTTCCACACTTTAATTGAGTCTTCGGGTATTTTCTCAATTATAGGTTTTGTCCATCTAATCCTTTCACATCTTCTCAAATCGGGTGTGCGATTATTTTCTTCCTTACCTTCAGTAATCAAATGCCAGAATGTTGCTTCCTTGTTATTTCTTATCGGATGTTTTTTAATTGCAATTTTAATCCCACGATAGTTTGTTTCAGAATCTATAAAATCAGACTTAAAGTATGAATAAATTAATTCCAGATATTTTGTCCAGTTTCCTTCACTATCTTCTAATAAAACTAAAGCAGGAAGCCATTCAGGATATGCCATATTTATTTCCAGGATGCCAAATAAAAATGTTAAACTTACTTTCTTTCAAATATGTT